>CAXTDG010000484.1:0-4186 GCA_964242675.1 uncultured Chitinophagaceae bacterium | reverse complement strand
GCATTAACGGTCATTTTAAACTGCCTGCAACAGGATTGACCGGAAATTTTACGAGTGAAATGGATGATGAATCAACCCAAAATATTTTGGTTGAAGAATACAAGCGGCCGAAGTTTTTTGTGGAATATGAAAAGCTGAAAAACTGCTATCGTCTGAATGATGAAATAATGGTGACCGGCAGCGCCAAAGCTTATGCTGGTCATAATGTAGATGGCGCTATGATGAGTTACCGTGTGTATCGCAACACTCGCTGGCTGTACCCCTGGGTATTTTACAAAAGAGGTATTTGGCCACCACAAGGTGGAGGTCGTACCGAGATAACGCATGGCGAAGCAAAAACAGATGCAGACGGTAAATTCAAGATCGCCTTTATTGCTCAACCAGATTTGAGTCTTGATCAAAGCCTCGACCCAACTTTTGACTACACCATTGAAGCCGATGTTACAGACATTAGCGGTGAAACCCGTAGCGGCAGCACTTCTGTTTCTGTTGGGTACAAATCGTTGCAATTATCATTAAGCGTACGGGATGCAGTTGCTGTTTCTACAGATAGTTTGAACAAACTTTCTATCCGTGCAACGAACCTGGCCGGCGAACCGCAAACCGTAAAAACCAGCATTAAGATTTATGAACTAGTTACGCCAAATCGTTTGCTGCGCCAGCGTTACTGGATGTCACCAGATACTACGGTAATGGATGAAACTTCCTTTCGCCAATTATTTCCCTATGACCCTTACCGGGCCGAAGATGACTATCACAACTGGAGCCGTGGTAGCATGGTAATGGAAGACACTTTCACTACGTCCTCAACTACATTTTACAAGTTGAAAAAAGAATTGAAAGCAGGCTGGTATGCTATAGAAGCTACGGGAAAAGACAAGGATGGCAACCCAGTAACCACCGTAAATTATGTACCGCTCTACGACACCAAAACAGGTAAACTACCTGCGCCGGATTATGCCTTTACAGATGAATTGAAAACCTACGTTAAACCGGGTGAAAAAGCAACCATTTATGCTGGCACCAGTGCAGAAAATGTATACGTTGTACAACAGACTTTGAAGGGAAATGATAAGGATGAAACAAAACCTCTTTTCACCTTCCAATACCTGAAGTTCAATGGTGAATTACGTAAAGAAGAATTTGCTGTGACCGAAGCCGACCGTGGTGGTTATCAAGTCAATCGTTTTTATGTAAAACACAACCGGGTGTACACACAAAGCTGGAGCATTACGGTACCGTGGAGTAATAAAGAACTGGACGTTACTTACGAAACCTTTAGAGATAAATTATTACCCGGCGCAGAGGAAAAATGGAAGGTAAAAATTAAGGGCTGGAAAGGTGAAAAAGCTGCCGCTGAAATGCTGGTGAGTATGTACGATGCTTCACTGGATCAGTTTCAACCGCATAGCTGGAGCAAGCCGTATGTTTGGCCTATTCATGCTTTCGATGAAAGGTGGAGTGGAGAAAATAATTTTAATGATGTGCAGAGCCAGGAGAAAAGTTGGTATGAGCAAAACAAGTATTTTGAAAAACAGTATGATGCACTGCTAAACGTAAATCAATATGGCGTTCCGGGTGGAGGCGCAAGAATTGTTTTGAGAGGAATGAGATCTATGCAAGCAGATGCAGCTGCACCAATGGCTTCTTCTGGACGATTAGATGAAGTTGTTGTGGTTGGTTATGGCAAAGCACTTAAAAAAACCACTTTTACCCAACAAGATGATATGTATGTCAGGGCTGAAAGAGTCATGAAGGATTCTATGATAGCGGATGAAATGGCGTTTGATGATTTGCCTAAAAATACCCCCGACCTCTCCTCCGTCGCCGTCCGCACCAACCTGCAGGAAACCGCTTTCTTCTTCCCCGATTTGCATACTGATGCAAATGGCAATGTGGAGTTTTCTTTTACCATGCCGGAAGCATTAACGCAATGGAAACTGCAAACACTGGCTCATACCAAGGCACTGGCTTTTGGGATGGATAGTCGCACTACCGTTACACAAAAAGACCTGATGATTCAGCCAAATGCACCACGCTTTTTCAGAGAAGGTGATAACCTTGAGCTATCGGCCAAGATCAGTAACCTAACTGATAAAGAATTAACCGGGCAGGCGCAATTGCTACTGTTCAATACGGCTACTAATCAACCAGTTGATGGCTGGTTTAAAAATGTTTTCCCAAATCAGTATTTCACTGTTCCGGCGGGTGGCAGCGTGGCGGTAAAGTTTCCGATGGAAGTGCCGTACAATTATGGCAGTGCCCTTACCTACCGCATTGTGGCCAAAGCCGGTAACGTAAGCGATGGCGAAGAAAGTGCTGCACCGGTGCTTACCAATCGCATGTTGGTTACAGAAAGTTTCCCGCTGAATATTCGCAATACAACTGAAAAACATTTTACCTGGGAAAAGCTACTGAACAGTAAATTTTCCGCTTCCGTCGATAGCGTTTCTACTCTAACCAATCAATCGCTTACAGTTGAATTTACCACTAATCCAACCTGGTACGTAGTGCAGGCTTTGCCCTACCTGACGGAGTATCCATACGAGTGCGCCGAGCAAACCTGGAACCGTCTGTATGCCAATGCGCTGGCTTCCAAAATTGCTAATAGTACTCCTAAAATCAGAGCCATTTTTGAGAAATGGAAAACGGTTGACACGGCAGCGCTCCTCTCCAACTTGGAAAAAAATCAGGAGCTGAAACAGGCCCTGTTGGAAGAAACGCCCTGGGTAATGGATGCTCAAAATGAAAGCAAGCAAAAGCAAAATATTGCCCTGCTGTTTGATATGGTGAAGCTGAGTAATGAAGCCCAAAAATCACTCGGCAAACTGAAAGAAATGCAAAGCAGTAACGGTGGTTTTGTTTGGTTTAAAGGCGGGCCGGATGATCGTTATATTACACAGTATATCATCTCATCTATTGGTCATTTGCGTAAGTTGGGCGTGTTGCCACAAAATGCAAACACAACTGTCATTGGCTCACTTTCTTCTGCACAGCAAACAGACATTTTAGCCATTGCTCAAAAAGCAATGCCTTACCTGGATGCAAGGTTGAAAGAAGAGTACGATAAGTTGGTAAAGTATAAAGTCGATTTGAAGAAAGACAATCTTTCCTCTATCGCCATTCAATACCTGTATGCTAAAAGCTTTTTCCCTGAATGGAAAACCGCAACGGCTTCGCAAACAGCCGCAACTTATTTTGCTGCTCAAGCAAAACAGTTTTGGCTAAGCCGTGGCAAATATGAGCAAGGCATGATTGCGTTGGCCGCTTTCCGTAATGGTGATGCAACTACCGCAAATGCCATCATCAAAAGCCTGAAAGAAAATAGCATCACGAATGATGAGTTTGGAATGTATTGGAAGGAGTTTAATACGGGTGGTTATTACTGGTGGCAATCGCCGATTGAAAGCCATGCATTGCTAACAGAAGTTTTCAGTGAGATTGATAAAAATGCAACTACTATTAATGATTTAAAAACCTGGTTGCTGAAACAAAAGCAAACGCAGAACTGGCGCACTACCAAAGCCACTGCCGAGGCTTGCTATGCCTTACTAATGCAGGGAAGCAACTGGTTGAATGTGGAGCAAAACGTTTCCATAAAACTGGGTAGCACAACGCTATCATCAAACGATCCACAAACAAAAGCAGAAGTAGGCACGGGCTATTTCAAGCAAAAGATTGATGGTAGCAAAGTGACCTCAGCAATGGGCAATATTGATGTGAAGCTTAGTTCTGCTAGTAATACTAGCCTTGATAAAAATGATGTTTCAAGCTGGGGTGCTGTTTACTGGCAGTATTTCGAAAATCTGGATAAAATTACTTTTGCTGCAACACCCCTGCAATTAAAGAAGCAGCTGTTTATTCAAAAGAACAGCGACCGTGGCCCGGTGCTAACGCCGGTTGCCGATGGTACCGAACTGAAAGTTGGCGACAAGATCAAAGTCCGTATAGAGCTTCGGGTAGATCGCAACATGGAATACGTACACATGAAAGATATGCGGGCCGCCTGCCTGGAACCAACGAATGTATTGAGCCAGTATAAGTACCAGGATGGATTGGGCTATTACGAAAGCACCCGGGATGTCAGTACTAATTTCTTTTTCAATTACCTGAATAAAGGAACTTATGTATTTGAATACCCACTAACGGTAACGCACAGTGGCAATTTCAGCAATGGTATTACCAG
>CAXTDG010000483.1:0-4186 GCA_964242675.1 uncultured Chitinophagaceae bacterium | reverse complement strand
GATTTATTGAACGGGCTGATGTATGTAAATGTGCATACCGTTAATAATTCAGGCGGAGAAATTCGGGGGCAATTAACCGTAAATGCTGGCGAAACGGAATACATGACCGGCATAATGCTGGGCTCAAAAGAAGTGCCGTCAAACACTTCAAATGCCAGTGGCAATGTAACGGTAATGCTTGACCGGGCTGCAAGCCGGGTGTACGTTACCGGCAATTTCTCAGGGCTTACTACGCCTGCTACCGCTGGGCATTTACATTCCGGGTTGGTAGGTACGGCTGGGCCGGTTATAGTACCCTTAAGTGTAACGGCTGCTACCGCTGGAACCATTACCGGAAGCGGTGCTGTATCTGCTGGTTTTGCCGATTCACTTACGAAAGGCTATACGTACGCCAACATTCATAATTCAACCTTTCCTGGTGGAGAAATCAGATCTCAATTGGGTAACCTGGCACTGCCACTGAAACTGAATTATTTCAACGGCTACAAAAAAGGCAACAGCATTTCTTTACTATGGGAAACGGCTAAAGAAGTAAATGTGAACCGCTACGAAATAGAACAGCAGGATGCAACGGGTGCTTGGGTGCGTAAGCTTACTATAACAGCAACTGGTGGCAGCAGCACAACCACCAAATACACACAGGAAGACATTCCGTTAGCAACGAAAAATGATTGGGTGCTATACCGCCTGAAAATGATAGACAATGACGGGGCATTCACTTATTCATCTATTATCCGTATCAACTTCAGCCAGGCAAAAGCTGGCCTAAGCTTAGGCTATAACCCGGTAACAAATGGTGTGTTAGTATTTACTATTACCGGCCAGGCTACTGATGGTAAAGCAAACATGATGGTTGCAGATTACAATGGTCGCATCGTTATCAAATCTGCCGTTTCTACTTTGCAGAACAACCGGGTAGACATTACCAAACTCCCTGCTGGAATATATAAGCTACTGGTAAATGTAAATGGAACACAGCTGCAGGAAAGCTTTACGAAATACTAAGGATGAATGAAACCTGGAATCTTATGAAATAGGTATTGTTCTTTTTTTGAAAAGTAAAAGGTACTCCCACAATGCATTGTTCTACAAGCATTTTGGGAGTACCTTTTTTTATTAAAGGACAAAACATATTTTTAAGCATTACTTTTTCCATTCTCTTAAAACTATTTTCCACATGACAAAAATTTACACATGTTTTTTAGCAATAGCAAGCCTTGCCTGCCAATGGGTTGCTGCTCAGTCGGGGTCAGTCAGTTTAGTTCCGCCAAGCGGCACCGCCACTACCTACGCAAGTATTGGAGCGGCTTATGCAGCCATTCCTACGCCTCTTACTGGCAATTACCTTGTTGAATTTTCCGCTGCTTATTCCGGTGCTTCTGAAACCTTTCCTATTCAACTAACAGACAAAGGGCTAATAGCTGGAGGAAATACCATTACTATTCGGCCCGCTGCCGGAAATAACAGTGCTGTCATACAAAGACCAGTTCCTGCTGCTGGGGCGCTTATTCAGTTCAACGGTGCAGATAATGTAATACTGGATGGCCGGCCTGGTGGTATTACTGCTAATGCTGCTTTGTACCTTACGGTAAATGATTCCTACTCAGGCGATAACACCAGCCGGAATATTGAGATGCTGAATGGTGCCAACAGCAACATCGTTCGATATGTAAACTCGTTTGCAGCCGATGCAGTTGCAAGCGGTGCAGGTGCCCGTAACATTATAATAGGTGCCGGTAGCACAACCGCCGGAGGAAATAACAATAATACCATTACCAACTGTGTTATTAGAGGTGGCCAACGTGGTATTCAGGATTCGGGATTAAGTGCTGCGGTGCCCAATATCGGGACGATGATTAGTAATGATACCGTACGCAATTTTGGATTTTATGGCATTATCGGAAACAACAATCAAACCAATATCACTATTCAGAATAACTACGTTAGTTTAAATTCTTATAATGTGCCAGTGGTTGGTACTACCGTTTCTTTAATTGGCATTCGCCAGCAATCAGCCGCTGCCGGAACATCCAACATTCTAAACAATACCATCTCACTTGTTTCTACATCGCCTTATGTATCTAACATGGATGCTATTTCTGATTTGGGAGTAGGTACCGAAAATATTATTGGCAATAATATCATAGCCGTTTCTACCCCCACCAACCCATCCGCAACCATAAACTACGTTGTAGGTATCAGTCTCAGTGCTTTTACCGGCAGTGCTGCTGCTACGCTGAATGTAAGCCGAAACAAAATTTCAGGATTGTCATCTGCCGGTGCTGCTAATGTGAGAGGCATGGAAGTTTTTCCGGCCCTCAACTCTACGGTTAATATCAACAACAACTTTATTTCAGTTATGGAAACGAATGCCAATGCTACAGCAGTGTTTGGTATACTATTAGGCAATACAGCAAGTGGAGCATACACTACTAATTTGTACTATAATTCTATGAGAGTAGGTGGCGTGCAAACCAGCACCAGTACAGCCTCTGCTTATGGAATCATAAAAGCCAGTACCAACACCAGTTCAATACTTAATCAGCGAAATAATATCAGTATCATGGAGCGTACCGGCGGTAGTGCAACATCGGGTTTTTTTATTGGCTTTTTGCTAAACAGCACCGCCGGAACCAATACCGTTAACTATAATACCTACTATGCTACAGATGCGGCAAGGGGCTTTGCAGCTGGTGGATGGGATGGTTTTATTTACCCTAATAGTGCTTTGGCAAATTATAAAGCCGGGGCGGGTACGCAGGAACAAAATTCCAATTTTGCGTCTGTAACTTTTGTATCAGCTACCGACTTGCATTTGGCCGCTCCATCCAATACGGCTACAACGCTTATTGGTTCACCTGTTACCGGAATTAGTACTGATATTGATGGACAAGCTCGTTCAGCTACCGCTCCATACCAGGGTGCAGATGAACCTACTTTAGCTACGCCAGTGCAATTGCTTTCATTTACTGGAGAAGCCAAAATAACATATAATACCTTACGCTGGCAAACTGCTACCGAGCAAAATAATAAAGGCTTTTACCTGGAACGTTCTGCTGATGGACGGAATTTTTCTTCCGTGACTTTTGTTCCATCAAAAGTGGCAAATGGAAATTCTTCAGCTGCCTTAGCATATACTTTTGATGATGTAAAACCACTTAGCAGCAAAGGCTATTACCGCCTACGGCAAGTTGATCTGGATGGAAAAGCAGCTTATTCTAGTATTGTAACCTTAGCAGGAAAAACACCGCTGGCATTATCTATTGCTTCAGTATATCCTAATCCTGTTGCAACAATCCTGAATTTAGTTGTTAAAACACCTGCCGACACGAAAGTGGTAATGACAATTATAGATGCGGCGGGTAAATCAGTTTTGCTACAAAATGCTACTCTGAAAACAGGAGATAACTATTTGTCCCTTGGAACTTCGACACTGGCCAAGGGCATGTATACCCTGATAGTAAAAGATGCTATAGCTAATGAAACAGTAACTATCCAATTTATAAAATAGCAGTATCAAAATGATAGAAAAGCCGGTGCCTTGTTAAAAAGCACCGGCTTTTTTTCGTCAATAATTTTTTAAAAAAAACAGTTTTTAAATAAAAGATAGTCGTCTACAACTGTAAATAATTTGTAGAACTAAGTTTTTTAAAAAGACGCTGGAGTAGCGGATAATATTTAATCAGACACTTTAGAAATTTCAGCTTGATATTGCCATTTTTCTTTTCTTATAAATAAAGTATAACATCAAAGAAACAGCCGCCAGCACAGCAATGCCCCAGCCTGCACACTGCATAGCCGATTGTATGAAACTGGTCACCTGGTTAGGTTTGCCCAGGCTCCTTTCTGCCACCCAGGCTAGTGCGGCTATTGTAGCCAGTATACCACCCCCAATTCTGATCCATTTATAGAATGCCGTGGTACTTAAAAGAATGAGCCAGGGAACCGTAAGTAGCACAATAAAAAGCTGCATGGCCTCAATGCCAAGATTGAAACCAACTACGCTGATAGCCAGCGTTGAGGCATTTAGCCGCATGTTGGTAAGGATGGCTGCAAAAGCAAGCCCATGCACCAATCCAAAGCCTGCGGCTACATACATTTCCTTACCCGGAAATAATGGGTAAATGGCATGAATGGCAGATACAAAAATGGAAAAAGCAATAAGTATTTCAACCGGTTGAGAAGG
>CAXTDG010000482.1:0-4188 GCA_964242675.1 uncultured Chitinophagaceae bacterium | reverse complement strand
AAAACACCTGAGCCAGACAATTAATCGGTTGGCTTAAAACGGAACCATCTTGAATTGGAACACTGTTCCGCTTCCATTACCTGCCCGTAGCAGCATTTGGCTGGGGCTGATATCTATTATACGATAATAGTTTTCAGAAGGGACATCGGTAACGCCAATAAATGTGGTTGGGACTGCGCCGGGCAACTGTATACCAGCAATACCTGCAACGCCACCTGCCACAGAACCAAATGTGTATGTTACGCTGTAAGACCTATCTGAACCGCAAGTATAATTAGGCGCAATATTGCCCCCATTGAAAGTAGAACCACCAGAGGCATACACCAGGTTGCCATTTACATTAAAAGTGTATTTGTCATCTTTCTGGCAATCGTCTATTGGTCCGCCGCCAAAGTAAGCGGCAGGGTTGGCCTCCGTACCTACTATAATTGTGTTTGCTCCATTGGTGCCATCTAGTTTCCAGGATTTGCTACTACCACCAGTTAGTATATTTTTTACATCTGCCAGTGTTAGGGGTGCCACTTTTCTCAGCTTTATTTCGAT
This sequence comes from uncultured Chitinophagaceae bacterium, assembly GCA_964242675.1. Lineage (GTDB taxonomy): Bacteria > Bacteroidota > Bacteroidia > Chitinophagales > Chitinophagaceae > JAZKFT01. Next base: position 3,645 of record CAXTDG010000482.1, on the reverse strand, counting down.
GAACTGCCCACCTGTGTTGGCAATAACTCCCCGAAGTGTCAGGTTGTTATCATCATAACTACGGATGTCATACTTATTACCAACCACCACATCGGTAGTGCCAATAAATGGCTTACCAATGGGGATAGAGTCAAGCAAAATTTGGGGTTGCAAACCGGTTTTAACTACCAACTTGAATTTTGGCGCATTAGCCTTCGGTGCCTGGCAACTATAGCCGGATTGTACATCAAAAGTTTGCCCATTGGCGTTGTAAGTAAATTTTCCATCAGCACCAAAAGTATACACATCATCGGCCTGACAGCCTGATACGCCACCAGCATAGTAAACAGTTGTTCCATCTGGTGCCAATACTTTAATGGCATCTCCGGCAAGGCTCCAAGTCCAGTCTTTATTGCCGCAGCCTGTTAGTTTATTAAACACATCATTGGTACAGGCAGAAGTTACGTTCACCCGTTTGGAAATGAAGTTGTTTCCATTGGTGCCTACGGTGGTAAGGCCAACGTCGTACACGCCTCCAGTAGTATAGGTGTACACCGGGTTTTTATCTGACGATAAGGCACTGCCATCGCCGAAATTCCACTGGTACAAAAATTCGCCTTTGCTTTTGTTGGTAAACGTAAGTTTCAGTGTATAAGGCAGCGTATCACTGGCCGCAGATTGCACAAAATCAAAATCGGCTGTAGAGGCATCGCCCTTTAGTTGGGGATCGTCTTTTTTACATTTTATCAATGCTACACACACTAACAGCACCGGTAAAATATATTTCAAGTTATTCTTCATATTGTTTAATTGATAATTGACAGTTGATAATTGATAATTTAGTAGTTTATATTTTCCTAATTATCCGTTATCAATTATCCATTGTTAATTGATTAATATCCTTCGTTTTGGGTCAGGTTTTTATTCTTATCCCGTTCGCCTTGTGGGATGGGCATATAGCGATGCTTAGCCTGAATGTTGGTTTTACCAGCAGCCCGCATTACGGTTAGGAAATAATTCGGATCAGGGTTACGCAACAGATCATACCAGCGGTGCATTTCAAAAGCAAACTCATGACGGCGTTCGTTGTAGATAGCTGCCAGCCACTGAGCATCGCTCATACCTGCGGCAAATGGAGCAAGCCCGGCCCGTACCCGAACCAGATCAGCGTATTGCTTACCCAATGCCGGGCCTGCTGCTTCAGCATAAATCAGCAGCACTTCAGCATACCGCATAACGGGGATATTTTGAGCACTCGTCCAGCCCCCGTTATCACCAGTAGCATCGGAAACAGGTACAAAATATTTTTTGATGTTGAACCCATTAGGCGAACCGATGAGCTGTGCCGGTTGTGTATAAGAACCGTAGGTATCGCCGGGAATCCACAAGCTACGTTGGCGGCGATTGTCTTTAATGGTGCTATAGGCAGTTCCTGTTTTTTCGTAGGTATCAACAAATTCTTTGGTAGGCACATTCCAACCATAGCCGGAAGATTGAACAATATTTTGTGCACGAGGGCCAAAAAAGGTATTCAATTTATTGCCTGCGCCAAAATCACTCCACTGGCCGCCACCACTACGGTATTGCACTTCAAACAAGCTTTCTTTTCCGTTCTCTTTTGTTAGATCAAAGTTGTCGGCGTAGGCTGTTTGTAAGTCATAACCCCAGGTGGCCCGGTTGTCTATTACCTCTTTTGCTTTAGCAGCGGCATTGGTTTTATCTCCCATCCATAGATATACACTTGCTAATAATCCTTTGGCGGCACCACTGGTAGCCCGGCCCAAATCTGTTCCGCTAAACGAAGCAGGTAGCATAGTTTCAGCCTGTTTAAGGTCAGCTACAATTTGCTGTAATACCTGTGCTTTTGGCGAACGGGCAATGGTAGAACTTTCTTCAGCGGTGATAATATTAGTATACAGCGGCACATCACCAAAAATGCGTACCAGATGGTAGTAATATAAAGCTCTTAAAAAGCAGCCTTCACCCATATACTGCTTTTTCTTAGTATCCGTCAGTCCGGGTACAGCAGGCGTTTTAGTTACCACAATGTTGGCCCGTAACACACCATAATAGCTTTGCGCCCATAGTGTATTCAAAATGGGATTGAAAGATGTCATAGTGAAATTATCCAGTTCAGCCGTTTCAATACCATCACCACCACCGCCACCGCCCAGGTCGCAGTCATCACTCATAATATCGCCTAAATGCCAGGCAGCTCCGTTATAAATAGCACTCAATGGTGTATAAGTTGCATTCACGCCGTTTCGCAACTCTGTTTCGTTTTTATAGTAGGCATCTACCGTTGCAATTGGGATAGTAGGTACTATCTCCAATTCGCTTTTTTTACAGCCTGCCAGTGCAATAACTGCGGCTATAGAAAGTTTTACAAGATTATTTTTCATTTGATCTATATCTGTTTAAGCAATTCATATATTAAAAATCAACCGTTACACCGCCGAGGAAAGTGCGGGCCTGCGGATAAAATCCCAGATCAACACCACCACCTACTTCAGGGTCCATACCTGTGTAGTGGGTTACGGTCAGCAGGTTTTGAGCACTGGCATATAGTTGTACTCTTTTTAGCGTAGCACCACTTACCCATTTAGCTGGCAAAGTGTAAGAAAGCCGTACGTTTTTGATACGCATATATGAAGCATCTTCTACAAAGCGATCAGATACCCGGTTGTTTTGATTGGGATCATTAAGAATCAGGCGGGGCTGACTGTAGCTAGTGCCAGGACCAGTCCAACGTTTAATAACTTCTCTTGAGTAATTACCATTGCTGGTACCGCCTTCAGTGTACCAACGGGTAAAATTGAGCACTTTATTGCCAGCAGAGCCTTGTATGAAAACAGCCAGATCGAAACCTTTGTAGCTGAATGTATTGGTAACACCGTAGGTAAAATTGGGATTGGCATTTCCAATGTTGGTTCGGTCATCACTATTAATTACGCCATCGCCATTTAGATCCTTAAACCGAATATCTCCGGGAGCAGTGCTGTTTGTAGGATTATTACCTGCAGTTTGTACCGGGCTTTTGCCTATTTCGTCATACGATTGAAAAATGCCAGCCGTCTGGAAGCCATAGAAATAGTTGATCGGTAAGTTGATATTGGTGCGAAAGCTACCACCCGTAATACGGGCAAAACCACCATTATCGAGCAAAGAAGAAATTCCGAGAGAAGTCACCTTGTTTTTGTAAACGCTCAACACATTATTTACGCTCCACTTAAAATTCCTGGTGGATACGGGTATTACATTCAGGCTTACATCTACACCTGTATTTTGCAGGGTACCTGTGTTGAAAGGAATGCTCTCATAGGTACCTGATATAAAGGTGGGCGGCACATAGAATATCAGGTCTTTTGAGCGGCGGCGGTACAAATCAACTGTCAGGTTGATTTTATTATTGATGAATGCCGCATCAATTCCCAAATCTAGCTGCTCATTTTTTTCCCATCGGATATCAGGATTATAAGAACCGCTAGGTGCAGCACCTTGTACAATTCCGCCTGAACCGGATGAGTTGCCAAACGTGTACTGGAAGCCCTGATTGATTCTTTGTAAATAGCTGTAAGCCTGCACGCTAGGATTTCCCGTAAGACCATAACTGGCTCTAACTTTTAAGTCGTTTAGCCATTTGTAAGGTTGCAGGAACTTTTCATC
>CAXTDG010000481.1:0-4189 GCA_964242675.1 uncultured Chitinophagaceae bacterium | reverse complement strand
CCAGGATCCGGGTACCAATCTATCTTTCCCTGGAAATAACCGCTATGCTAATACAACGCCTAACACACCAGCTAATAACAATGCAGGTAGCGATTATGGGGTACAAACCGGTGTGGTGGTAAACAATGCACAAACTAATGCCCTCAATACTGCTCCCTATAGCAATAATGAAATTAACGCCAACATTGTACAAACTGGTCAGCAGCAAGGCACTAACAATCCTACGTCCGTTATCAACTCCAGCAGTACTTCTTTAAACAATACGCAGGTGGCAGTTAATAATGCCAATACCAACCGGGCAAATGATATTGCCGTTCAGGCCAGGCCTGCTGGCACAGTAGTTACCAATCCATCGGGCCGCAATGTGGCAGCCACTAATTCGGTAGGTAATAATAAAGCTGTCATTACTGATTCTACTGCTAGTAATTCTGCCGCTCCTATATTGGTTGGTCGCACCAGTAACCGCCGGGCTGGCGGAAACAACACTTCTGGCGGTACACCGAATATGGCTAACAACACTGGCAATGCAAGCGCCGGCTTTTACACCAACCCTACAACTATTACCAGCAGTGTTACCACTTTGCAAAACACTCAACCAGATGCTTTTGACCAACAGTGGATTGCCCAGATGATAATTAACCAGCAAACGGCAACACAGCAATATGCTGCCGTTGCAAAAACAACCCGCCAGGCTCAGGTAAAAACGTACATCAACACAACTCTGCCTTTGCTACAGGGCCACCAGTTTGCCTTAAAACAACAACAGACGAAATAATAAGCTTTATAAAAATTACTAAGCCGCCTCTTTAAAAAAGGGGCGGCTTTTATTCTAGGTAAAAGCTAAAATGTGAAGTTGAGAACATTAGTTACTTGCCTTTAACCATTGTAGCAACAATCTTATCAATAGGCAAGTCCATGTTATCAGCCGAAAAATCTTCCCAATCAATGAAGCGGAAGGTTTCTATCTGCCTGGTTTCCTCGTACAGCTTTAGTTGGGCTTCTGAAAAATCGAATGGAATATTACTTAGCCGGACGGTGATAGGTTCCAGCGCCTTTGTGTAATAGTAAATAGATAGGATCTGGTAGTTAGGATTAAAGGCACTCATCTGGAAGTAATCGGTGGTGTAGATGTGTTCGCCAACCTCTACCTGTAAGTTCATTTCTTCCATAAACTCCCGTTGCAGGCATTGCCGGGTGCCCTCGCCAAATTCCAGCCCGCCACCGGGAAATTTGGTAAATCGCATGCCTCGGATAAACTCATCGCTTACCAGCACCTGCCGCTGCTCATTAATCAAAATGCCGTATACTCTTATACTAAACATAAAATCACACTCCCAAAATTTATCCTGAAAGGATCTGACTCAAACCCTTTTTAAATTATGATATTGATAGTGTGAGTCAGATGCTTTCAGCATAAACTACAAGAGTGTGTCAGCCCAAACTTCAAGGTCTTTTTAAAATATCTTCTTCCGCACAAAGTAATAACTCAGCACTACGGAAAGAATAATAGAAACAATAATGATGAAATAAAACGAATGAGCATTTTCCTGAAATGGATTCGGAACATTCATCCCGAAAATGCTGGAAATAAGTACCGGTACCGTAAGCACAATGGTGATAATAGTTAGCCGCTTCATCACATTGTTCAGGTTATTACTGATGATGCTGGCAAAAGCATCCAGCGTACTACTGAGGATATTGGTGTAAATATTAGCCATTTCCAGCGCTTGGCTATTATCTACAATCATATCGTTCAAAAACTCCTTCTCTTCCTCGTTCAGGTGCAGCATGTTGGTACGTTCCAGCTTTATCATCAGCATTTCGTTGCTGCGTAGCGCCGTTACAAAATACACCAGGCTTTTTTGAATGCGTACCAGTTCCAGCAGTTCCTCGTTGCGGTTGCTGTCGTACAGCTTTTGCTCCAGTAGGTTGCGGCGCTGGTTTATTTCCTTCAGGTAATCCATAAAGTTGACTACCACCCGTTCAAACACTTTCAGCACCATCATCTTGCGGCTGTAGAAGTTGCGGTTCCGCAGATTGTTCAAAAACTTTTTCATCGCCCCGTTTTCAAACGAGTTCACGGTTACAATTTGCTGGTGCGTAAGAATGATGCAGATAGGAATGGTGATGTAATACGCATCGCTTTCGTTGAAGGAGTTGTTTTCTGTAGGTGTTTTCAGCACAATTAGCCGCACATTATCTTCCACCTCATAGCGGCTGCGTTCGTCTATATCCAGGGAGTCGGTCAAAAAATCCAAAGGGATGTCAAGCTTTTCGCTCAGTTCGCTGAATTCTTCCTGTTTTAGAGGAGGCAGCACATTTACCCAGGTACCGTTTTCAGGTCGGTCGGTTTCAACGGTGTGGCTATCTGTATTTTTAAAATATTGTATCACTTGCGGGCAAAAGTAACGGAGTAGTGAGTGGTATAGATAGAAAGTAATATAACACAACAGGGCTTTCTTAGAGGCGGAGTGAGGGGTAAGTGAATTGATATAACGCAGAGAACACAGAGGAAAGACAACACAGAGGGCGACGGAAGTAGTATTGAGAAGTAAGAATATCTTTTCTTTTTAATGCTGCTTTGCTACTTATAAAACTGCAAAACCATCAACAACTTTGAATTGTATGCAACAGCCAACACTCATATCTTATCCCCTAAAAAACTCCGTGGCCCTCTGTGTGTATTTCCTCTGTACCCTCTGTGTTATATACCCTCACTCACTATCACTATAAAATGCCTCCCCGTGTTGTTAGTATTGTTAAACCTTTCCCCATTTCGGCATGTCATTGGCGGTCAGGGCTGCTACCTGTATTTTTACCCACAAACCAATTTCGACACTGAAGCGCTTCTGGAAAATACTACGCACTACCTTGCTGAGCTTGCTGCTGCTGGTAGTGGCTTTGTGGATAGCCATACAATTGCCCTTCGTGCAAAACTGGCTGGCCGACTATGCTGCCAAGCGCCTGAGCAAAGCCCTGCAAACCAAAGTGCAGGTAAAAAATGTAAGCTTCACCCTGCTGAACCGGGTGAACCTGGAAGGCCTGTACATTGAAGACCGGCAGCGGGACACCCTGCTAAGTGCTGGCAAAATGCAACTGAACCTGAACGACTGGTTCATTTTAAAAGATAGCATCGACCTGAAATACATTGGCTTGCAGGATGCTCGTATTTACCTGCAACGCAGCCAGGATACGGTTTGGAACTACCAGTTTATTGTAGATTATTTTTCGGGTGATAAAAAGAAAAAGCCCACCGACCCTACTGATACTACTAAACAAAAACTTACGCTAAGCATCAGCGCTATAGACATGAGTAACGTGGTGTTTGAAATGCGGGACAAATGGAAGGGCAATACGCAATACATCGGTATTGGCGCTATGAATATGACGGCCCGAAACGTTGACCCGGCTACAAGCTTGTTTGATATTGCTGAGGTAAAACTGACATCGCCGAGATATATGGCGCTGAGTTACCACGGCAATTGGAGCTACGAAGATTCGGTACGGGAACGGCGACGAATAGATGCCCTGCCACCGGGTGGCGGCTTTCCGGAGAACCCTGGCAAAATAGACTTACGCATTGCCAAAGTGACTTTGCAGGATGGCTTTTTTCAGCTACGCAACCTGCGGGAAGTAACGGCCCTGCAAGACCTGTTTGATACGAAGAATATTTTCCTGGATAAAATAAATGGCACAGCTACCAACCTGCGTTGGATGGGAGACACCCTTAGCTTTAAGGCCGACCTTGTTGGGGGTTCGGGCAATAGTTTTCAACTGAAAAAGCTACACACCGATTTTACGTTTCAGCCGCAGCTGATGGAGTTTAAAGATTTGGATTTGCAGCTCAGCAACAGCCGCATTACCAATTATTTTTCCATGGCTTTTAAAAACACAGATGAGATTGGTGATTTTGTAACGAAGGTGAAACTGACGGCCGATTTTAAAAACGCAACCATCAGTACTAACGACCTGGCCTACTTCACCAGCGGTATGAAAGGCCGCAACCAGCTAATAGGATTGAACGGATTGGTAAGCGGAACGCTGAACGAACTGCAATCGGACAACCTACAACTAACGGCTGGCCGCACCCGTATTAATGGAGCGCTGCTCGTTCAAAATACCACCGACGTTGATCATTTATTTATTGATTTTAAAAACTCTCGAAAACTGTAAAAGGCTCGTTAACAAG
>CAXTDG010000480.1:0-4199 GCA_964242675.1 uncultured Chitinophagaceae bacterium | reverse complement strand
GTTCGTTCATGGGTGGGCTATACACCACGCCCATAATTATTTCTCCATCTTTTTCCAGGCCAATACTTACACAGCACAGCGGTAGCCCATGGGCAAAGTTGATGGTACCATCGATGGGGTCAATGATCCACTTATAGTTGCTGCTGGTTTCTACTTCGCCTGCTTCTTCACTTAGCAAAAAATGGTCAGGAAATTCTTTTCTGATAGTTTCAAAAATGGCCTTCTCCGCCGCATAGTCAGCTTCGGTCACCAGGTTGTTCAGGCCTTCTTTATTCGAAATTTTGAATGAACCGTTGAAGTACGACATCATCACATCGCCGCCAGCTTTGGCAGCGGCTAATAAAGTTTGCTTTAGCATGGGGCGAAGGTAAGGAGTCCGAAAGTCGGGAAGACCGGAAGTCCGAAAGACGACAGGTAGAGAAATAAACTTTACCAACCCGTTTTACAGCAAAGCTTTTAAAAAAGAACTAATCTACATTTCGATTTTTCTTCCCGACTTTCGGTCTTCCCGACTTATCACCGTATTTCCTATTTGTGCAGCTTTCTATTATCATCGTCAATTACAACGTCAAGTACTTTCTGGAGCAATGCCTGTATTCGGTACAGGCGGCTATCCGGTCTGTGCAGGCAGAAGTGATAGTAGTAGATAATAATAGCACCGACGATAGCCTGGCTTATTTGCAGCCTCTTTTTCCCTGGGTAAAATGGATGGCAAATAACCAGAATACCGGGTTTGGAGTAGCTAACAACCAGGCGCTGGTACATGCAAAGGGAGAATACATCTTGTTCCTTAACCCCGATACGTTACTACCGGAAGACTGCCTGGATAACTGCCTGTCCTTCATGCAAACTCATTCGCAGGCAGGTGCTTTAGGCATCAAAATGCTGGATGGTAGCGGCCAGTTTCTACCTGAAAGCAAACGAGGTTTCCCCTCGCCGCTTACGTCGTTTTTTAAGCTTACTGGTTTGGCCGTTCGATTTCCCCGGTCCAAAACCTTTGCCCGGTATCATCTGGGGCAATTAAGTAAAGATGAAAGCAATCCCGTAGATGTGCTAGCCGGAGCTTTTATGCTGGTGCGGCATAGTGTACTACAACAGATAGGTGCTTTCGACAAACGCTTTTTTATGTATGGTGAAGACATTGACCTGAGCTATCGTATTCAGCAGGCGGGCTGGCAAAACTGGTATTTTGCCGAAAGCAGCATTATTCATTTCAAAGGAGAAAGCACCAAAAAAGGCAGCCTCAATTATGTGCGGATGTTTTACCAGGCTATGAACCTATTTGTACGAAAACACTATAGCGGCAGCAGCGCTTTGCTGTATCGGTGGCTGATACAAGCGGCTATTGGGGCAAGGGCAGGCATTACAGTAGTAGCATCATCTATTAAAGGAACAAAACGAAAAACAGGCGGAGAAAAGAAAAAGCAAACCGCTGAACCGATGCTAGTGATTGCCGCTCCGCAGGTATTTACCCAAATAGAAATTTTGCTCCAAACCAGCAGAGAAAACGTAATAATTAAACCTACTTCTATTGCTTATAAAGATGCCTTGAGCATTACTAGCTATCTGCAAAAAAGCCCCGTACAACAAGTGATTTTTGGTATAGGAGAAGGCATTGCTATGAAAACAGTGATCGAAGTAATGGAGCACTTGTCGACAAAAGAATACAGTTTTTATTTCGCCAGTGGGCGGAGTATTATTAACAGTAGCAGCAAAAATCGTAGTGGGCAGGTAACTGCTTTAGCCTCAGAAACCAATCCTCTTCACAAAAAAAGCAGTGCCCCCTTCTTTTAAGATTTACATTAGAAAACCGCTCCCATTCTCTTTACCGCAAGCAACGGCTTTTATTTTGCTATGCCGTTGCTATAAACTAAAACTACACTATGCTTCTTACACAAAATATACGGCTTAGCCGGGTTCTTCAAAATACCTGGCAGGTAGATATTGTGATGATTGTAACCAGTACGCTTACCTACCTGCTACACGACAACCTGATAAAATACCACTTCGATATTCCGGTGATTGTACCAACTGTGTTGGGTACAGCCATTGCCTTTTTTATTGGCTTCAACAACAACCAGGCGTACGACCGCTGGTGGGAGGGCCGCAAAATATGGGGGGCTTTGGTAAACGATTCCCGTTCCTGGGCCAGGGATATCATCCATTACACAACCGCCGGCAATGGTGACCCCAAGTTATTACCCAATATGCAGCGCCGCATGATTTGCCGTCACCTGGCTTTTTTGTATGCTTTGAAAGCTGCCTTACGGGGTACCGAAGAAAATGAGTACAAGGGCTATTTAAGTGAAGCAGATGTGGCCAAGATAGAACACCATACCAATAAGCAAAACGCTATACTGGAACTACAGTCGCAGGAGTTGCAGCAGCTCTCGGCAGCGGGCAGCATTGATGGCTACCGCTTTCTGCAAATGGATGGACTGCTGGTAAAATTCTGCGATTCCATGGGCATGGCGGAGCGTATTAAGAACACAGTTTTCCCTACTACTTATAATTATCTTACTAAGGTATTCATCTGGCTATTCGTCGTGTCGTTTTCGCTGGTGATTAGCCCGGTAATGGGTTGGTGGAGTGTATTTATGAGTTGGCTGGTAGGTTTTGTATTTGTTTCAACACAAGTAAATGGAATGAACCTGGTGAATCCATTTGAAAACAATTCTGCCTCCCTGCCGCTCAACCAGATTACCCGTACCATTGAAATTAACCTGCTGCAAATGATGGACGAAAAGTCCGAAAAAATACCTGCACCGGTAACACCGGTAAACGGGGAATATGTTTTATAGCCGTGAGGCGTGAATCGTCAATCGTGAATGATAAAGTTAACTTTCGTAACTGTTTCGTACAGTTATAAAAGTTGAAAGCGCAAGAGTCATTCACCATTGACCATTCACTATTCATCATCATTGATACTTCTTCAAAAAGGCTACTACGTTTTTTGCCACTGCATCATAAGTAGCAGGCGAAAAGTGATGCCCTTCATTAGCATACAAATTATACTGATGCGGCACTTTTAGTTCCGTTAGTCGCTTGTCGAGAAAGACAGCATTAGTAGCAGGAACCAGTGGATCGTAGCCACCGTAAGCCATGTACGTAGGCGGTGCCGCTGCAGTAACGACATGGGCCGGGCTGGCATCCAGGTAACTGGATGTATCAGTTAAGGGCTTGCCTAGTAAATTAGCAGCTAAAGGCTGAAAAAATGGATTGTTTGTATAATACGTGTCACCAAAATTAGCTGGCCCAACGATGGAGATAACCGCTTTTACTTTTTGCGCCACATCATATTTATAAGCATACAGCATAGCAATATGGGCACCCGCACTAATGCCACCAAGTGCAGTGCGGTCGGGGCTTACATTCCAGGTGCTGCTTTTTGTAACGGCATATTTCAACACTTGCTGAACGTCTTCCAGTTGTTCCGCTAAATGAACAGATGGGCCTGCCAGCCGATAATTGGCATTCAAAATAGCAAGGTCAGGGTTTTTGTTTTGAATCAGTTTTACAAAGTCGTTGATAGAAGTTTTATCACCTGAGTTCCAGGCCCCACCATGCAGTAGTATCAACACTTTGGTGGAAGAGGCACTTCGGCCAGCCGGTAAGTACACATCTACTTTTTGGGTGAAATGATTACCGTAACTATCGTTTCTTATTTCTTTATAAATGCTGGTATCGTTGGTGCTAGCAGCGGCTTGTATAGTTGATAAAAAGGGAATACTCATAGTAAGGAAAAATGCAGTTATATGCTTGATCATGAAAGGGGTGAAACTTGGATGTAAAAATTGGGAAGGAACGCTTCTTATAAAAACGATTCAGCATAGTGGATGTTCTACTACAAGTTTTAAATAAAAACAAAAAACTGCTACTTACTATGTAGAAAGGCATCTGCCTGGATAGATGCCTTTCTTCAATTTCCTTCGCTACATTCTTTGCATCAGTAAAAGCTCAATAGTAGTACAACACCTGAATGGTGCCAACGCCGCATAAGCTTCATGGATGGGTAATAGCCCGGCTCAAAAAAAGAAGACGCAGAACCGGGCCACCAGTGATGTGAAAACCAGCAATGATGGATTGATAGATATTGTATGCAAAAACAAAGAGCCAGTCATAAGGGTGGCTCTTCTATAAGAAAGATGATTGCAGGACTTGCCGAGGTTTAAGTGCTCTGGGAAGGCGATCTGAAACGT
>CAXTDG010000479.1:0-4200 GCA_964242675.1 uncultured Chitinophagaceae bacterium | reverse complement strand
GGGTACGATTTGTTTGGAGGCTGGCAGATACCAACCCAACCCACCACCCTCCATACCAGCCAGCAAAGTATCTTTGCGCCAGGGAAGCAGACAGGCTAAATACTGCCCGTTAATACTTTTTTGTGTACTGGAAGTTTCATCGAATTCGATAAATCCATGCAGATATGATCCGATGAGCAAATGGCCGCCTGGCTCCTTATAAATAGTACGAATACTATTGATACTTTCCATGCTCGCCGTAAACATATCCAAAGCACTATTGGTATATGAAATGATACCAATACTCCCTTTGTCCGGAATCAGGATATGACCATTTTTATAAATAATACCACGGGGCTTGTTGCTTTTGAAGGTAGCTGGAAACACATTTCTGAGGTCCTCAAACCTATTTTGTCGAACATTATAAACAAGCATTACCGTTTCCGGTTCCTCATAAAAAAACATCGCTTGGTTATCCCCCGAACCCGCTATAAGGACAGGGCTATTTTGCAACGATGGCATCCCTGCCGGACTTGCCAGGGGTGTTGCTACCGACTGCTTCAAGTTTACCAAACAGGGCCCTTTAAAGGGCACCGTTATAAGTAAATGGCTAGGAGGGTCCGAACCCGATACAGCCGGGGAATGGCTGCTCAACGGCTCATACTGGCAGAATACAGGCTTTGAAAATATTTTTAGCTGGTGCTTCACAGAAGTAATTTGCCCATTTGACAAGGTTAGTAATAACTGACCAGGAACAGACTCTCTGATATCTGTGATAAAATCATTGCCAGTTTCGGCACTTCCTTTCAGCTTGTCTATATGGGTAATAAACACTAGGCTGTCATTAGCCACCCGAAACAGGTTCATATTATTGAAGCTGGCATACACGGTTCCATCTTTGCCTTCGGTGATGGCGGTAAGCCTTGAGTCCTGCAAAGCCGGCGAGTCCTGTTGAAATGGCACTATCCGGATTGTCCATCGTTTTAAATCGAAGCATACGAGTTTGCCGCCGCAGGCTATCCAGAGATGGTTATGGCTATCTGCCACCAGCAAACCTACCTCTGCATCCGGCAAGGCTGGTGTACTTTGTATGTCAAACGTCACTACCTGGTTGCCATCATATCTGTGCAATCCATTATTGGTAACAAACCAAAGCATACCGGCAGCATCTTCATCTACCAGGCTAATGTATTGGTTCTTAAACTCTTCCGGTAAGTTAATGGTGCGAAAACGGTACTTATATGCCTGGCTATTGCAAATGCTATGTGTAAAAAGAAGTAGTAAAAACAGAATACATTTTTTAAACCGGGTGAAGTTTTGCATTCGGTTTTAAAAGTTGTTTCAATTATAAATACCTTAAAAATGATTCTTTAAAATTGGTGTTTGCTGTTTTGTCCATCAGCAATGCAGCAAAATCTTACAGAAAAGACATCTTTATTAATGAGGCAATAAAAATAGCTTACAAATATTCAATTTTGAGAACCCGAATCTCAAAGCTGACAAGAAAGTTACATAATCATAAAGGATGCTCCGCTATCGCTTAGTAAGTTTATTGATTGCTATTTCAGCGAATTATCTTGTTTTTAGGCAATGCTTGCCTTCTGCGTCCATTATTAATCAATGTCTCTTTAATGACTGCTATTATAAATTCAGAATAAACTGTTTGAAGCCTGCACAAAAGTTCAGTAGCATTTATCCGCTAATTAGCCTTTTACAATTCAAGTGTAAATGCACTCAGCTATACAAACAAGCAAGCCTGCAAATCATTGATTTTGCAGGCTTGCTTGTTTCAATTTCTTATTCTGAGTCAAAAAGACTTTAGCGAAAATCATTTCGCAAACGGCTGCCACCGCAAGCATAGGTTTACCGCCCGGCCATCAATAGGTGCCCACAAAGGTTTGTAATTTGGATTGGTAATACTGCCGGTAAAAATTTGTTCGTAACGGCTCTGGCGTTCATCAAATAAGTTTTCGCAGTTCAGTACTAAACTCCATTTGGGGCCAAACTTTCTTTCGATTAAAGCCGCTACAAAAAAGTAATCTGGTGTTTTGGTATCGCCATCCCGGTATTGATGTCCGTTGTAAGATGCTTCAATACCAAACCGCCATTTGCCCTCTATCTCATGTACTAAAGTAGCTGCAGCCCTGTTGCGTGGCGTTAACGGCATAAAAGGGTTGCCGGCTAAATACTTACGTTTCGCAATGGTATAAGTGTAGCCTAAATAAGCTTCCCAATGGCCAACAGTCGTTTGCACGTAAGTATCAAACCCTTTGGTGAGTATAAGTTTACGCTGGCTTTCAAAATGTAAATTGCCCAATGCATCTTCATTCCCCACTACCGGATGATTAATCTTAGTTAAGAAAAAAGCATGATTGATGAATAAGCTATTACCATCACCCCAGGTGGTTTTATAGTTAATTTCGGCATTGGCTCCTATAGAAGTCTCTGCCTTAATTCCTACAGGCAAAGGACGGATAGTATAAATATCGTAATCCTTTATTTGCGGTGTAAGTGGGTTAGGATTTCTGTACCCCATACCAAAACCCAAACGAGTACCCCAATGTTCATTGAACTTATGAAAAATGGCTAGTCGGGGTAGCACAAAATTGCCATAGGTAAAATGATGATCTAACCGAAGGCCGCCTTCCAGTTTGGTACGGGGCAATAGCTGCCAGGTATCTTGTGCAAACACGCCTAACACCCTATTTGTAAGGCTTCCCACGGGGGCAGGTGTAGTAGCATCCGGCGCAAAATGATCGCCAGTTAAATTGATGCCACCTACAATAGTATGTTTATTGCCCCTTGCGGTAAGGGATGCTTCTGCGTAATAGTTCTGCTGATTTCCTGTAAACTGATATGTGTTGGTGGTAATATTTCTATTAAATAAACTAATACTTGATTTTATAGTGCCGGTAATGCAATTGGTAAACTTATTTTCAGCAATAAGTGTAAAAGTGTTCCTGCTCAGTTTATTGGTTTCAAAATAAGGATGCATTGCTTCAGAGCCTTCATCAATGGCAATCATATCGCCACCAGTTCGTTTGTCAAAACTACCGCTCCAGCCTAAGGAAATTGTTGCTTTTTCCGTAGGATAAAAGAACAGGGTAGGATGAATAGTTGTACTGCTCAGTTTCGGTACATCGCTCAGGCCGTCCTTATCTACATCTACTTCTTGTTGTACCGTTTGCCCACCAAAAAAAGTAAATCCAAAATGCTTCCAGCGCTGAGAATAGTAAGCATTCAAATTGGTTTCCTTCAATGTAGTTTGATTGATGAGGAAAGAAGCATCTGGTGTAAAGCCTGGCCGCTTAGAAACAAAGTTGATCAGTCCGCCAATGGCACCGCCGCCATACAGCGTAGAGGCAGACCCTTTTATCAATTCTACCTGCCGCAAATCGAGTGGCAAAATGCTAAGAACACCAAAGCCCCCGGAAAAGCCATCATACAGCGGCATACCATCTCGTAGCATTTGGGTGTAGCGGCCATCCAGCCCTTGTATGCGTACATTGGCGTTACCATTCACCGCACTGGATTGCTGTATTTGCACACCACTTACATCACCTAAAATACTGGCAATATTGCCCGGTTTTAGAGTGCTTTCTTCGTTCATTTCAGTTATGCCCAATACTTCCACTTTAGTGGTAGCATTTTCAATTGGCTCACCTGTTCGGGTACTGGCAATTACTACTACATCATCCAGCTTATTTTCCACTACACTTTCCATCAGTATTTCATGAACGGAACTGTCAGGTAATACTACAATTAGCGTATCGGTTTTGTAAGATAGATAAGTGATTATAAACGTGGCTTTGCCTACAGGCAGATTGCTGATGTGAGCAAAACCCGCACTGTCACTAATAGCACTAATTGGTTGTGCCGAAAGCGTAATGGTTGCACCCGGCAAAGCCTTTTGAGTAGCCTTGTCTTTTACAAGCAGGGTAAATGTTGATTGTGATTTTAACTGTGTAAAACCTATCAGCAAAAAAAGAAGAATGCACTTGCTCATTACGGTAAAATCAGGTTATTGAAAGGTATATTTTTTATTCTTCAGTAGCCAGCTAGCACATTGATAATAAGCAATAGCTTTTTTTACAAGGCTATCCGTTAGAGGTGTAGCAGTATCGTCTCCGGTGGAAAAATCAGGCTTGAATTCAAACATTTTTTTCACCGGTTCCTGTATAACCAGTTTGCCGCTTTGTAAAAATCCCAGGCCCTGATAAG
>CAXTDG010000478.1:0-4222 GCA_964242675.1 uncultured Chitinophagaceae bacterium | reverse complement strand
GCGGTTCATAATGTAAAAATCGTTCACCCCGTCGTTGCGGCCACGGTCGCCATTAGGGTTAGGTACAGTGTAGCCCGGTTTGGCTATGTAGGCGCTACGCAAATTGGGGTAGCTGGTTTTGTAGCGGCCACTCAAATCATCTAGGTAGTCACTACCTGAGTATTTCACGTCTGATTCTACGGCCAGGCTGAAGGTTTTATTTATCTGAAAATTGAACCCCAGAACTGCTTGTGCATAGAAAACTTTGTTGGCGTATTTGGTATCAGTTTCTGTTTGGGCATCCCGCAGGTTGGTTTCAAAAACATTGTCGTTTACATTCCGAAGGTTGTAGTAATCATATACAACGTTTTGATTTTGCCCGGTAAATACATCGCCTTTTACATCAAAGAAGCTAAACCCCGCCCCGACAGATAAGTATGGGGCAAAGAAGCCGGTAGTAAATCCATTAAAGTTGAAAGAGAGGCCTGCATCCAGAATGTCCGTCTTAAAATTGAGCGAACGACCAAAAGCCGGACTGCTCGTTTGCAGGTTGCCATTGGCTTTTATGTAGCGGTCGCTGCCCTGTATTAACGTACGGTTCAGGTTCAGCCCAATACCGCTGCTACTGGTACCCAGGCGCTTGGCCACCGATAAATGGAAGGATGGTTCAGTTATGTAATTCTTGTTGTAATTCAGGAAATTGCGTAGCAGGCCCACGTCTTCAAAGCGGCGGATATTGTAAGTGCTCATATCGCCATAATAAGTGCCATAGCCAGCACCCACATTTAGCATCCAGTTGCTGTTAACACGTTTAGGAGCTTGTTCCCGGTACGTTTGAAGATTGTAGCGTTCTCTTTGTGCCTGTGCGTTGCTGCTCAAAGAACAAATAGCAAGCAACAGTAAAATGTATTTATGTTTCATACCTTTTATAAATAAGGTGCGGTAGATAATTATTGATTGTGGAAATGATGAAAGACGAGGTATTGCCAGATAGAAACTACCTGCCTTTACCCAGGCCTAAGCTTAAATTGAACTCAGCACTGATACCTACAAAAGGCCGTATCTGTACATTATCGGAAGTAATGTTATTGGCTGATACCTTCTCTCTCGAAATAGCGGTAACACCTGCATTTAGCTTAATGAATTCGAAGATGCGATAGCCCAGCGCCAGGTACGATGGCTTGTCAATTACCGGTCCGGTTACTTTACGGCCCTGTGCATCTTCATAGTCTTTCAAAGAAATACCAAAGGAGAGGCTAAGATTGCCCATAAACCGGCTGAAACGTGGATTGCCAAATGGAATGGAAATACCTACATACGGCTGCTGATCCGTTTCCAGATGGCTAAAATCGGTGTTGAACGCTACTGCACCATACCCAACATTGATAGGAATAAAGCCACGGGATTTTTCGGATTCCAGGTTGTTTACCGTTATTTCATCGCTCTTTACTACTACGCCGTAAGCCATGTAGTTATCTAGCTCAGATACGATAATGTTGTGCAGGGCTATTTGTAATTCATTAGCGTAAGCTACATTCAGCATTTGTGTAGTGCTATCGGTAGTAGCCACATTGTATTGGGCATCCTTCAGGTTCACATCCGCAATTTGCTTTAGCTTAATCTTTACCAGATCGCTAAAGCCAGGCCATTTTACGCTGTAAGGGCTGGAGTAGTAAACGAATGAATTTTCAACGATATCATTCAGTTCGCTTAGCATTCTATCGCTCTTCGATCCCAACTTAATATCATCTTCCCGTACCCGAATGCGGGCATCGAGGTAGTAATCAATATTGCTGACAATGCGTTGGCGTAGCTTATTCAGTTCTTCGCCTTTCAGCACCGAATAGTAGTCGGCATGCAGGCGATAGGTATTGCCAAAACGGAGTTTCTGATTCACCGGGATAGAAAAAGTAGAAGCGGTGCTGTTCATGCTTCTTTTCCAAGAATCGGCAAACACTGGCGTAGAACCTAACCGCCCGGTATACAACTGAACCTCAACCCAGGAAACATTTTCCGGAATACCACCTTCCAGTAAAAAATAGCTGCCAGCAGGCAATGGGTTGCCGCTATTAACCATACGGGCATCCCTGTTTATCAGTACTCTTTTTTCTTGTGCAAATAAACCTATAGCGGCAAAAAGGCAAACGGCTAGTAAAAGTTGCTTCATAATAACGAGCAATTAAAGTGAGTTTGGGGGGGTAGGTGTTAAAAACTATGCCAGTTGCTCAAAGCCTTGTCAGCAAACGTTTGAGGCTGTGGCAGTTGTGTTAAACAAAATCTCCTTTGGGGAAATGTATTCTACGTAGTTACAGGAAGAAGGCTTGATAATTTACCTCAGATTTTTTCAGGAAGAAATGAAAAGGAAAATAAAAATTAAGCCTTATGCGTTAACTTTATAGAACAACCAAGATCAACTAATATTATGTGGGAAAACTTCTATCAGCCCCCCATTACTATTAATGAGGAAGCTTATATCGAGCATTACAATAAGTGCATTACGGCTGTATTCAATAGAATATTGGCCAACATTGCCGCATCTGGCCTGGCACCGGAAGATTTTTTAATCATCAACCGAAAAGCCATCATTGACGAGATACAAGCGGTGAAAGCCACTTTCATGACGATGCTTTCCTTTCCGGATGAGTCGTACACAGATGAATTTGGCGTAAAACTGAGCCGTATTTTGCTAAATAAGCTGCACACCTTTACGCACCAGTCTGTTAAGAAAGGGATGCTGCCGGGGTATAATTAGCAAGTGATGGCCTAGGGATTGGTTACTTAGTTCTATTTACCTTGGCAAAAACATGACCCGTAACGATATTCTCTGGAAAGGGCTGATTGAAGATATTTTTCCTTACTTCATCCCCTTCTTTTTACCTGAACATGCTTACCTGTTTGACCTAAATAAGCCGTTTGAATTTCTGGATAAGGAACTACAGCAAATAACCCCGGCATCTGAAAGTGAAACCGGCGGACTACGCTTTGTGGACAAACTGGTGAAAGTATATACCACGGGTGGCGAAGAAAGATGGGTGCTCATCCACATTGAAGTGCAAGGTTATAGCGACGCAAATTTTTCCCAACGGATGTTCAATTATTTCTATCGTATCCTTGATCGGTACGGTGTTCCGGTTACGGCCATTGCCATTTTTACTGATAGCAATCTGGTGTTTCATCCCAATACATATACCTACAATTTTGCTGGCACTAACTACAATTACCAATTCAATACATACAAAGTACTTGAGCAAAACGAAGCGGAACTGGCAGCCAGCAGCAACCCGTTTGCCATAGCGATACTAACGGTACTGCTAGCTTTAAAAAGAAAACGCCTGGATGATGAAAAACTATATGTTCTAAAAATAGAACTGGTGCGGCAGTTGTATGCTCGTGGTTTTCCGAGAAAAGTCATTCTTCATCTTTTTGCTTTCCTAAAGAGTTATGTAAATTTTTCAAAACCGGAAACAGAAGCTAAATTTGATAGGGAAACTAACCAGATAGCTGGAAATAATTATGATATGACAACTATTGAAATAGCTTTACAGCTTGAAAAAGAAAGAAGTTTAGAGCGGGGTAAAATGGAAAGAAATCAATTTTTCGTAGAAAGCCTTTTCCGTAATACCGATTTTACCGATGAAAAGATTGCCACTGTTGCGGGTGTTTCGCTGGAATTTGTAAAAGAAGTAAAGGGGAAATTACAGTAGCACTACTTCTTTACAAATAACCTTCCCTCCGCATCGTACTGCACCAGTTCCTCATCCACCATATACTGTACTGTTTTTTCCAGCAGGGCTTTTCGTACCGGTAACTGGCGACGAAGGTCGTTGGGCAATAGAGGTTTTAGCAGCAAAGGCTGTAGCTGAGAAACCAGTTCCTGCACCTCGGCTCTTGTGGGTTCCTGCTGTGCAGCTTGCAGGCACACATCGCAAATGCCACACGGCTCTGTTTCTGTATCGCCAAAGTAGTGTCGAATAATTTCACTACGGCAGCGAGTAGGTTTGGCAGTAAATTTCACTATCGTATTTATCCGTTGCTCAAAAAGCTGTTTGCGGTCAGCGTAAGCTTTCTGATCTATCCGCAAGTCATCTTTGGGCACCCGGTGGTACAAAAAGTATATCTGCGGCGTATCTTTCTGCGGTTGGTATTCGATGATGTTGTGGTAAGCCAGCGATTGCAATTGCCGCTTTACTTCTTCATCCGGCAGGCGGGTTATGCGGGCCATCGTACTTTCATAAATAGAAAC
>CAXTDG010000477.1:360-4230 GCA_964242675.1 uncultured Chitinophagaceae bacterium | reverse complement strand
ACTACCCGTAATGCCATCCGTGATTTGAAAACTGTGAAAGCACAGGGTGAAGCAGCTGAACAACTACCAAGCGTAATTAGCATGATTGATAAGCTGGCTAAACGTGGGGTTATTCATAAGAATAAAGCTTCTAACTTAAAGAGCAAACTGGCTCGCAAAGTGAATGCTGTAGCGGCTCCGGCTTCTCAATCTTAAGCAATCTATAGTGGTTAAATATATTTGCCCGGCTTTTGTAAGCCGGGCTTTTTACATTATAACAGTTTCCCAAAGCAAAAAGCAGATTCAAATTGAATCTGCTTTTTGCTTTAATGACCCAACCTTTTATATCTATTTCTTTATTGTGCGCTTAACAGGTAATAAGCGGGCTCCTGAAACAAACTGGTAGCTATTTGCGGCTGATGAGACAAGGCTACCACTTTTGAATTGGCAGGTTTACGATGCAGGCGAATCACTTCTTCATAGATATCCCCGATAGCTGTGCTTACCTTATCCCAGGTAAAATATTTATTTACTCTTTCTACAGCAGCTTCGCTCATATCCAACATTTTATCAGCATCTACAAATAAGCTGTATACTTTACGGGCAAGTGCTACCGGATCGTTTGCAGATACTAGGCTACCGGTTTCTCCATCGGCAATAGTGTATTTTAATCCGCCAACATTGCTACCAATTACGGGTGTACCACAAGCCATTGCTTCCAACGGCGTAATGCCAAATGGCTCGTACCAAGGTGTGCTAATAAATATATCAGCAGCGGAATAATAGTATTTCAGTAATTCTCTTCTCTTAAATCCAGTAAAAGTTACATTAGCGGTAATGCCTTCTTCGGCAGCTAATTGTTTTAAACGAGCTACTTCGGCAGCTTCTCTTTCAGTAGTTACTTTTTCGCCGCCTACTACCAGCAACCGTACTTTACGTACACTTTTATTAATGAAAGAAAGCGCTTTGATAATCTTGTCAACGCTTTTGCGGGGTGTAAGGCTACCTACATGTAGCAGAATGGCTTCCTGTGTATTTAAACCCAAAATGTTGCGGGCTGTTAACTGTTCGATCGGGAAAAATTCGTCAGGGCAAAATCCATAAGGGACCATGGTTATTTTGTAAGGCGCTGCATGGTAGTGGTAAATCAGATCTTCTTTGTCTTGTGGGCAACCAGCTATGATATAGTCAGCGTCGTTTACCACAAACTTTTCGATTTCATAACGCATGGGTGGGAAGCTATCTTTTTCGGTGTGGTACATACGGCGTACAAGGCCCAGTGCATGAAAAGTAACTACGTATGGTATGTTCAAATATTTTTTTAAGTTGGAAGCAACCAGTGCTGAAGTAAAACCGCTGGCATGCATAATATCATATATAATATGCTCTCTACGAATAAAAGCCAGCATATTATTAGTAAACTCACCCATGAACCCTATGCGGTTGGTATCATCTAATACATCGAAACCAGCCGTTTCAATATGAATCACTCTTACATCAGGCATCCAGTTAAATATATTAGCCTGATCGGCTGATTCTTTACGGGTGAAAATATCAACAGCAAAACGCTGTTTTACCAGATATTTTGCCAGGCGGGCTACATACACACTTTGGCTGCTACCGTTGTTTTCGCCAGTGGCGGCTAATGGTGAGGCTTGTTCACTAATTAAGGCTAATCTCTTCTTCATATCTCAGGTAAAGTTTTGTGTTGCTAATAAATATTCTTTACTGGTTTTTATATAGAATGGATGCGGAAATGGTAAAGGCAGAATGATCAATTAAAGAATAAAGATTGATCAATACTGTATAGAGGAAAAGGATGTGGGTTTTGTTGAAACGTTGTTGTCCGCTATCTGCACATATTAAAAATATTATGCCACGCCTTTAATAAATGTAAACGAAGCGGTCATTTACAACTTTTTTTATGAAAAACTACAATTCGGGGAAAATAATAAAAGGCAAAATGTAGAAATGGGGACAAGATGTGGAAAGGTGAATAAACTACCTGTTTTTCACATATTTTAAGAAGCGTAGAGCTTACACATTGTCAAAATCTACAACTACTTCGCTGGAAATAGGATGGCTTTGACAAGTAAGAATAAAACCAGCTGCAATTTCATCTTGCTCCAGGCCGTAGTTCACATCCATTGTTACCTCGCCTCGTACAAGGCGGGCCTTGCAAGTGCAACACACACCACCCTTGCAGGCGTATGGCAGGTTGGCGCCCTGCTGCAGGGCTGCATCTAAAATATTTTCGCCATCGGTACGTAACAGAAAAGAGGTCGAAATGCCATCCAGCTTTAGAGTAATCGTACTAGTATTTTCATCAGACAACGCATTTGCCTGCTGCTGAAGCGGTTTCTGTGTCTTACCTGCATGAAATAGTTCGAAATGAATTTTAGTTGGCGAAATTCCTTGCGCCTCCAGGTGATCTTTTACCGTAAAAATCATTTCCTGCGGTCCACACAAAAAGAATTCATCTATTGTTGTCGGGTTAATTACCCGCTGAAAAAGCAAGCTGCATTTTGCCATATCTATCCGGCCTTGCTGTAGTGCGAAGTCCGTTTTTTCCTGGCTAAAAACATATTGTAGTGTAAAGCGGCTGAGGTAGCGATTCTTCAACGCTTCCAGCTCTTCTTTAAAAATAATACTACTACGGCTTCGATTGCCATATACCAGTATGAAACTGCTATTCAGCTCCGTTTGCAGTGTCGTTTCAATAATAGAAAGAATGGGAGTAATACCACTGCCTGCTGCAAAAGCCATATACTTTTTGGCCTGCGTAACGCCGTTAAGTTCTGTAAAAAACCGACCATTGGGCGGTAGGGCTTCCAGTGTATCGCCTGCCCTTAAAGTATTGAGAGCATACCGGGAGAAAGTACCATTAACCACTTCTTTTATAGCTACCCGCCATTGGCCACTTAGCGGACTGCTACACAGACTATAGGTACGGCGTACTTCCTTACCGTCAATGCTGGTTCGCAGGGTAATGTATTGGCCCTGCTTATAGGCAAAAATTGTTTGTAAATGCTTTGGCACGTCCAACCAAACACTTACACAGCCAGCGGTTTCGGGTCGTATCTTTTTTACAGTAAGCGGATAGAAAGTGACGGCCATGGACTAATGTGCTAATGAAACAATGTGCTGATATGCTAATGAAAACTGAAACGTTGGATGGCTAACCTACATGAACTATAAAATACTACGGTTATCCTGTCGACTGCTAACTGTTCTCTGTAGACTTTTTAATCTTGCTTTTCAGCCTGGAAAGCGCTATTGAGCATCGTCATAATTTCATGCTCCAGCGTTTGGGCAGTAATACCCCGCTTGCTACGGTTCCAGTATTCAATACTCCGAACGGCAGCCAAAATGGTAAGTACAGCAATATAAGGATGCACTGGCTTAATCAGTTTTTGCTCAATTCCTTTTTCAATAATGGTTTCCCAACGTTTTTGATAATTGCGGCGAAGCTGTATAAACTGTGTCAGGTAAGGATCTTTCATGTGCTGCCATTCAGCATTGTTTACCACCACTTCTTCAAAATGGTCGAGCCGCATCCGAATATGAAAACGGATCAACTCCTCCAGCTGTGCCAGCGGAGTAAGACTGCTGTTTTCTACGCCGTCCATATGGGCAACAAAAGCATCTGCCACTTCGAAGCAAATGCCTCGAAGCAGTTCTTCTTTACTGCTAATGTGGTTGTATAAACTAGCTGCTTCTATACCAATACCTTCCGCCAGGTGGCGCATGCTGGTAGCAGTGTAGCCTTTTTCTTTGAATAATTTAGCAGCCGTTTTTTGAATTGCCTGTTTACGATTGCCCGCATCACCGGTTGAAATTTTTGCCATAGCCGCTGCATTTTGGAAAAAGACACCTCGTTCAGCTTTGCCT
>CAXTDG010000477.1:0-350 GCA_964242675.1 uncultured Chitinophagaceae bacterium | reverse complement strand
AAAATACGGTAAGCTACCAAGTGTTAGCAGATATAATGAAATCTATGATAGCGAAATGGAAGAATGATTAACAAATCGAACAGTTTATAAAATCTGAACATCCATTTGGCAGAATTGAATCTCAGATCATTGGTTTCTTTTATTAAGCTCTTTTAGAAACAAACTTTCTATACTCAAAATCGTTGGCTGCTCTACATTTACCCCTTAAAATTATTGCTATGCCTTTCTTTTCCCGCCTGCTGCTACCAGCAGCGTTATGCCTGGTCATTGGTAGTTGTATATTTTCTAATAAAGAAAATACCAACAAAGACAGTTCTGATGTAAAAATTTCAAATACTGATACGGACAGT
>CAXTDG010000476.1:0-4240 GCA_964242675.1 uncultured Chitinophagaceae bacterium | reverse complement strand
GTGTGCATCCTGGCGGTACTAAAACGAACATTATGCGGAGCGCCACACCAAGAGGTACGCAACTAACCGCAGAATCACACAAGAAAGCAATTGCTGTTTTCGACAAAATAGCGATGACTACACCAGAGAAAGCAGCCACTCTTATTCTGAATGCCGTAAAGAGAAAAAAACAAAGACTGATAATTGGAAAAGATGGTACTGTAATAGATACGATTACCCGGCTATTACCAGTAGCCTATACCAAAATTTTTAAAAGAAAAATGGATAAAACATTCAGGTAGGCCTGGCACTCTAAACACAACAACGGTATGACAATGGCCCAGTACCTGATCCCTTCCTACTGGTAGTAACCGCATGTATATTATTTGCTTAGGTATAAGCGGATAAATAGTGGCTACAACCATGACAACTAACGAATTTCCTAGAAAATAAACAGTATTAGTTATAAAAATAAATCACCATTTAAGAGGGCGATAAAACCAACAGATTTTATGTTGGCGACGATGAAAAACTTACAATACTAAATAAGGAACAATACCAAAATCAATGATCATTTCTTCTTAAGCGCTAACAGAGAGTAATCGGTTTTTTCCTGTTCAATGGTGTTAGTGAGTTTGCCTAAGCCATCTACTTCTAATTCAACTATATCACCCGGTTGCAGCCATTGCTCTTTATAGTTTGGATTGTTTAATTTACCTGTGCCATTCAATTCTAAAAAGCAGCCTGTACCAACCGTACCACTTCCAATTACATCACCGGGATATAACGTAACGCCATAGCTGCAACGCTCAATAATTTCTGCAAAAGTCCAGTCCATATCTGCCAGGTTTCCACTGCTTACCTGCACACCATTGACGAAGCATTTCATCTCTAAGTTCCAGCTTTTACCAACATGATTTTCTTTCGGCGACACTTCATATTGCTCCAGTTCATCCAGCGTCACCAATTGCGGCCCCAGCACCGTTGCAAAATCTTTTCCCTTTGCCGGGCCAAGGTTTAGCAGCATTTCTTCCATTTGCAAAGTGCGGGCACTCAAGTCGTTCATAATCATCAATCCGCCTATGTATTCGTCCGCATCATTTGCCCGAATATTTCTACCTTCTTTACAAATTACAATCGCCACTTCCAGTTCAAAATCAAGCTTCTGAAAATGATCGGGCATACAGCACACCACAGCTGGCCCTTGAATACTTCTATGATTGGTAAAATAAAAAACCGGGTACTGATCAAATTCCGGAATCATCGGTACGCCCCTATTTTTTCTGGACGTTTCCACATGCTGCCGAAACGCATACGCATCTCTGCAAGATGATGGAGAAGGAACCGGTGCCATTAACTCAACATCTTGAATAGGACGATATTCACCAATTGCAGTTTTACTTTTCAACAAATCATTATAAGCCTTTGCTGCAACAGGTTTCCATTGCTCCCATTCAGCTAATAATGCATTCATAGTAGTAGGGAATACTGGATTAATAGCATTACCATCAATTACTTTGTCTGCCAGCAAAAAAGCAAGTTGCTCCCGATTCTCTTTTATGTACGTTATTAATCTCATTCTATTTCTCTATAGCAATTGAATGGCTAAAAGTAAGAGAACTACTTCACCCACTATTCCCTCTCCAGAGAGCAGCGAGGAAATGCCTCTGTAATACATTGCTGCTCAGATTTACATCACTTTTATTAAACCAGTTTTTAAAATGACCCGTTTAAGAAAAATAATAACCGGAAATTACTTTGGGAACGTCGCATAAAAGAAACGTAACTCAGAGATTATTTCGAAGTGAAGAACTAAAAGGGCAGCAAGCTAAAAGATAAAACATGACACTGCTAAACTTTGGAGAGGCGTGAGCTAGAAAAAGCTGCCGGAGGCAATAGCGTTTTTCTTGAATTTTCTTTGCTTCTTTCTTTGTTTCAAGACAAAGTAAGAAGATGACTAACCAGCAAGAACGTAGAAAATAATATAGCAAAGAAGCCCTTGGTAAGATTGCTTCCAGCAAGCTAACAGCCCTTCTCTCAATGATATAGAAAAAATCATAGAATTCGCAGGGTTAGAAAATCGGGAACCCTGCTAGTAAGAAAGTAAAATATGCAAAAAAGAAAAAATTTCTACCTTGCACCCACTTGCCAATGATTCCTGACTATCCACATAAACTATTCGTTACAGATTGTAACCTCTACGCTTCTCTTATGGAAGCACTAGCTGCTGATTCGTAAGTATCTTATTTCCTTTTTCTGAGTTCATAACTGCCATAGAAACTTGCTCGCTAGACATGTTTCTATGCACTAATTCATTTAAATAAGATACCATGTTCGATACAGCGACCACCAGTCGGCCCAAGCAAAATACCGATACCGAGGTTTTACCATTACAAGACACGGATTACGTTGAATTTTATGTAGGCAATGCCAAGCAGGCAGCACACTTTTATAAAACCGCTTTTGGCTTTCAAAGCCTGGCCTATGCCGGGCCTGAAACAGGTGTAAAACACAAAGCCAGTTATGCCGTTCGGCAAAATAAACTCACATTCGTTTTTACTACCGCCCTACGCAACGATGACCCCATTGCAGCGCATGTTCACCTCCATGGTGATGGTGTAAAAATGCTAGCCCTAAAAGTAGATGACGCCACCGATGCCTGGCAGCAAACCACCCAGCGTGGTGCAGAATCTTATTTGGAGCCACAAACGCTGAAAGACACCGATGGCGAAGTAATTATGAGTGGTATTAAACTCTATGGCGATACTGTTCACTTATTTATTGAACGCAGAAATTATAACGGTGCTTTCATACCAGGTTTTAAAGCATGGAAAACAGATTACAATCCAAGCTCAACTGGGCTTTTATACGTTGACCATTGCGTTGGTAACGTAGGCTGGAACCAGATGAATAAATGGGTAGGCTTTTATGAAACCGTAATGGGTTTTCGTAATATTCTTACATTTGACGACAACGATATTTCTACCGAATATTCGGCGCTGATGAGTAAGGTAATGAGCAACGGCAATGGCTTTGTGAAATTCCCCATCAACGAACCCGCAGAAGGCAAGAAAAAATCGCAGGTGGAAGAGTACCTCGATTTCTATAATGGCGAAGGCGTACAGCACATTGCATTAGCTACCAATAACATTGTTGAAACCGTTACCGAATTGCAAAGTCGGGGCATTGAATTCCTAAAAGTACCTACCACCTATTACGACGATTTGTTAGACCGTGTTGGCCATATCGACGAGGACATTGAACCACTGAAAAACCTCGGCATTTTAGTAGATAAAGATGACGAAGGCTATCTATTGCAAATCTTCTCCAAACCGGTAGAAGATCGCCCAACTCTATTCTTCGAAATCATTCAGCGCAAAGGTGCCAAAAGCTTCGGCAAAGGCAATTTCAAAGCCCTCTTCGAAGCCATTGAAAGAGAACAGGAATTGAGAGGAAATTTGTAAAATGCTTACCACATAAAACCTATAAGGTCTTTTCGGAATTGCATCTGGTTTGACATTCGAAAAAGACCTTATAGGTTTATCTCCACTGTTAACAATAAACGAACGATCGCCATGCCCCATTATTATTCCCTCGGAAGCATTCCGCATAAGCGCCATACGCAGTTTCGCAAGTCTGATGGTGGCCTGTATTCCGAACAACTATTTTCCACCGAAGGCTTTAGCAACGATTCTTCCCTGTTATATCATGTGCATCCGCCAACCGCAATTATCGGCACCGATGAAGCCATAGATGTATCGCCCAAAATAGCCGAAGAAAAAATGCTGAAGCACCGCAGCTTCGAAGGCTTCCACATTCAGCCGGAGGTGGATTATTTGCAAAGCCGAAAAGCCCTGCTAGTCAATAAAGATTGTCATATTTCTTTAGCTGCACCACAGAAAAGTCTCACTGATTACTTCTTCAAAAATGCCGATGCCGACGAACTTATTTTCATCCACGAAGGCAGCGGAAAAGTACTGACCCAATACGGCGAACTCACTTTCAGTTACGGCGATTACATCCCCATTCCCCGAGGCACGATTTACCAGATTCATTTCAATGATGAAGCCAATCGACTGCTGATGGTTGAATCCTTCTCACCCATCCGGTACCCCAAGCGCTATCTCAGCAAATACGGGCAATTGCTGGAGCATTCGCCCTATTGCGAAAGGGATATTCGCACACCGGCCAACCTCCAAACTTTTGATGAAAAGGGCGACTGCCTTATCAAGGCTAAAGAGCAGGGTGACCTTTATGGGTT
>CAXTDG010000475.1:0-4244 GCA_964242675.1 uncultured Chitinophagaceae bacterium | reverse complement strand
GAATGATTCTTAGAACAGAAAATTTAATTAAAAAATACGGGTCGCGCTTAGTCAACGACAATGTGTCCTATCAGGTTGAAACGGGCGAAATTGTGGGCTTGCTGGGGCCAAATGGGGCTGGTAAAACCACGGCGAGCAAATACTTGTTACCAGAAGTATTTCTGACGGATATTTTTATTAATGCGGATATGATTGCGGCTACACTTAACCCTTCAAACCCTGAAGTTGTGGCTATGAAAG
Source organism: uncultured Chitinophagaceae bacterium (assembly GCA_964242675.1). Lineage (GTDB taxonomy): Bacteria > Bacteroidota > Bacteroidia > Chitinophagales > Chitinophagaceae > JAZKFT01. The sequence goes on along the minus strand of CAXTDG010000475.1, from coordinate 4,004 downwards.
CAGGCCGGATAATGCTGGAAGAAATTGATAAATGCATAGAACAAAAGGAAACATTTGCTATTGAAACTACGTTGGCTTCCCGCAGTTATTTACAATTGGTAAAGAGGGTTCAGTTGCTTGGGTACGATGTGGTGCTTTTTTTCTTTTACCTGCCTTCGGCAGAAATGGCGAAGCAGCGTGTGGCGCTGAGGGTTAGCAAAGGTGGTCACCATATTCCACCTGATGTAGTTGAGCGTCGTTACACAGCCGGCATCCGTTATTTATTTGAATACATAGAATTGGTAAACAACTGGGCTGTTTTTCAAAACGATAACACGCCACCACAATTAATTGCGGAAGGCGAATTGAACCATACTACAATCATCCATAAATTTGATCTATGGGAGTCACTAAAAAAAATATAGCGCTTTCGCCTGAGCATGTGCAGTTAATGGAAAAAACAAAAAAGGCTTTAGGAAAAATTTCTGCTGACTTAATTAAAGAGGCTAAAGTTTTAGATAGCTATTTAGTTGTTTCCGATACCCAGGGCAACGTTACAAAAATACCGGCTAAAGATTTATAGGCTAACCTATCAGATCTAGTGGTTAAGGCCTTGGCTGTAGACAATTTTAATTTGCTTTTACTGCCGACTGCTCTCTGTCTGTCTAACTATGTTGTAAGCAGCTATTACCAGCCGTATTTCTCCAAAGGAAATTTCTTCCGGCAAATTATCCTTCAGCGTTCGAAGTACACCATCGCCATATTCATGCACGGCTGCTTCAATTAATTTTTGCTTTTCGTTGCTCACCATTTCTTCAATTTTCAGTTCGCCGCTGGTAATGAAAAAACTCAGGTGCGTTTCGATAGTAGTAAGTGATAAATTTCTTTCGGCGGCAATGGCTTCCAGTGTTTTACCCGCCTTGTACATTTCATAACTCTGTTGCTTGGTATCTGATAATTTTTCGGATGGGCCGCTGGCTTTGCGCTGGCGCTTAGGCACTTTCAAGTCTATACGGGTAGCCAGTTTTTCTTTGATGCAATACTGCTGCACGGCTTCTAAAAATGCAGCACCATACTTCTCCGTTTTCACTTCACCGAAGCCGGAAATTTTGGGCAGGTCGGTGCCGGTGATGGGCAGGTAAGTAGCCAGATCAATAAGCGTAGCATCGCTGAAAATAATATAGGCGGGTACGTTTTCTCGATGGGCTATGCTGTTTCGCAATTCTTTCAGGCTCTCGAACAAAAGTTTTTCATACGGATGTTTTTCGTACACCTCATCTTGCTTAGCTATTACCATTGCCTGTGGTTTGGTAAGCAATACAGGCTCTTTCTGAAACAAGACCGCAATTGCTTTTTCGGTTAGTTCCAGTGCGTTCATTTTGGCAGGATTAGGCAACAGATAGCCTTCATTTACCAGTTCCCGAGTGTAGTAAATCCACGTCTCCTTCGGCACATCTTTGCCAATGCCATATACACTAAGTGTTTTGTGGTGTTCCTTTATTTTCTGGTCGTTGCTGCCCCGCAAAATGTCGGCTACATAATGCATCCCAAAGCTTTCGCCGGTACGCTTTACGGTACTCAATATTTTTTGTGCAATTACAGTTGCGTCTTCTTTTGGTGCCTGGTTGAGGCAGGTATCGCAACTGCCGCAATGCTCCGGCGCTTCTTCGCCAAAATAATTGAGTAAATATTTACGTCGGCAACTCCTCGTTTCGCAGAAACGAACCATCTTATCCAGCTTCTGTAGCAGGATGCGGGTTTGCTCGACATTGCCTTCTACTTCGGCAAATTTTTTCAGCTTCATCACATCGCCGATGCTGTAGAATAAAATGGCTTCGCTGTGCAGGCCGTCTCTACCGGCACGGCCGGTTTCCTGATAGTAGCCTTCTATGTTTTTGGGCAGATCGGCATGTACTACAAACCGCACATTGCTTTTATCTATCCCCATCCCGAAAGCAATAGTAGCTACCATAATTTTTATATCGTCCCGCAAAAATTTTTCTTGTCTTTCTTCCCGTACATCCCGCTCCAGCCCTGCATGATAGGCTTCGGCCTGAAAGCCATCAGCCTTTAATTTTTCGGCTAATGATTCTGTACTGGCACGGCTGAGGCAATAGATAATACCGCTGTCGCTTTTGTGCTCGGTTAAGTAGTTAAATAAATCTTTGTAGTAATTACTCTTTGGCTTTACATAGTAGTAAATATTGGGACGATTAAAACTGTTCTCAAAAACTTTGTAGTCGGTCAGTTCCAGTTTTTGAATGATGTCTTTCTTAGTCAGCTCATCAGCAGTAGCCGTCAGTGCAATCAGCGGTATTTGTGGAAACGATTTTTTTAATTGCCCCAAGATTAAATACTCTGGGCGGAAATCGTGGCCCCACTGGCTAATACAATGGGCTTCGTCAATAGCAATCAGCGAAATGGTAATACCTTTTAAGAATTGGATGAACTGAGCCGTATTGCCCAACAGGCGTTCGGGTGCCAGGTACAACAGTTTTAATTTGTTTTGTTGTAGCTGGCTGATGATTACCTGCTGCTCATTATTGGATTGAGAACTGTTTAGAAAAGCGGCTGCAATACCATTCACCCTTAGTGCATCTACCTGGTCTTTCATCAGGGCAATAAGCGGACTTACGACAATAGTTACGCCAGGCAGGCATAGCGCTGGTACCTGGTAGCACAGGCTTTTACCACCACCTGTCGGCATCAGCACCACGGCGTTTTTGCCCGCCATTACCTGCTCAATAATCTCTTGCTGGTTGTGGCGGAAGGCGGGGTAGCCGAAAGTGTGTTGTAGCACCTGAAGGGGTGAAGACATGGCTGGTTTTAAGTTGTTTGCTTCAAAAGTAATTATCGCTTCTAAAGCAGCAACGTGTTTTTACACCGAAAAGAAAGGAAAACACGGGCTTGCAAATGCGGAAGGGTGGAGTTATTTTGGAGGAATTAAAAATATAAGTATGCCATTTTTACTTTTAAAAAGTGTTGATCATAAGAGTCTCGAGTTTTTAGATAGCAAGATTGACAAGTCAACTTTGCTAAATGAGATTATATCACTATTCACCAAACCTTCTAAAAAGGCTATTATAAAATTTAACTCTGTAATTGTTGGAGAAGATAGAGCAGCAGATATAATTAAATTCTATACCGAAAACAAACCTGTAGGCATTACAAATTTTACAGTAAAAAAGGAAATGATAGTACAGTTTCAAAATAAGTTTTCTGGTATCTCTTCTCAAACAGGATTTGGTATAGGTATAAATATTTACATCAGAAGAAAAGACAGTAGTTCAGGCTTGTTTATACTGTTTGAGCCTGTAAAATATAAATTACCAGCAAGCGGTCATGTTATAAACCATCTTAAGGATATTATGATTCTTGGCAAAGAAGCATTTCTTCTAAATGCAGAAACCAGCAATATCATCTTCGAAAGAAAAAATTGCGATGACGAAATAAAAAAATATCCCCTTCTCGATGATACTAAGATGGACGCAAATCCTGTACAAAGAGCTTTTATGCCTTTAATAATATTCAATGAATTTACCCGTAACTTGGTAAATGGAGCAGAAAACTATAAGAATATGAGTTTTAAGCTTGCCAGAAATGCCAAAGCCGGTAGAATAACATTTGTATTATCTTGTTTTGATGATGATTCAAATAAACCTATTTCCAGTAAAGTTACTTCTGACAACACACTATACTCAGGTTTTTATCTTGATCAGCATGATCTCATTCCTCCACCACCAGATGAAGAATAATTATGCAAATTGATCTTGCGAACTTGTTTGAAATCATTGCTGCAATAATTGTAAGTATTTGCTGGTTTATTAGGCCATCAAAAAGTATAGGTGTACTTGCTATTATGCTTATCCTAACTGTTGCTATTGAATTTTCTTCTAAATATCTGAGTCAGCAATATCAGATTACGCATATAAAACAATACCACTTCTTCCGGTTAGCTTTATATAGTATTTTATACAATAGCATTACGCTGCTGGGAAACCTGCTTATCATCTACTGGTTAATAA
>CAXTDG010000474.1:0-4249 GCA_964242675.1 uncultured Chitinophagaceae bacterium | reverse complement strand
CGTTCTGAAACACTAATCCACCGCCCCAATCCCAGGTAGCCAGCAGGTTGAGTGTATTAGTTAGCAAACGGTACGAGGCAGTTACGGAAGTTTCTACCGTAGAAAGCGTAGGCGTAGCATTCACATCTTCCTGTGTACGCAGCCCTATGGAATCTGATTTGAGTTGCTTTTCGCAGGCGGCCAGCGTTATGGTTGCCAGTGCAAAAAAGGCTACTGATATTTTTTTCATATAATCGTTTTAATTCGTTTAAAAATTCATTTTAGCACCTACTAAAAATGCTCTTGATTGTGGGTAAGTTCCCTGATCTTTTAGCAAAGTAGATTCAGGATCGAGACCACTGTAGCTAGTGAAAGTGAGCAGGTTAAGACTGTTTACATAAATGCGTACGCTTTTGATTTTTGATTTGGCCACCGGCAGCGTATAACCCAGTTCTATGTTTTTCAACCGCAGGTAAGAAGCATCTTCTACAAATACACTGGACACCTTGCTTCCGCCATTATCGTTGAACGTAAGCCGGGGGATAGTGTTGGAAGTGCCTTCACCATGCCAGCTATCTAACACTTTTGTAGTGGAATTGAACGGGCGGGAATCGTAGTTCAAAATCTGTTTCAGATCATTATACCGGTCAACGCCCTGTACGCCCTGGAACAGGAAGGAGAAGTCGAAGTTTTTATAAGCCGCAGAGAAGTTGAAAGCATAGGTCAGCTTTGGAATAGGATTACCAATGAATGCCCGGTCGTTATCATCAATTTGTCCGTCGCCATTGATGTCTTTAAATTTAATATCTCCTGGCTGCGTATTGTTTGCATTAGAAAATAAGGTTTTTGTTATCTCACCTGCGTTCTGGTATATGCCATCGAATACCAGCCCGTAATAAGCATTCAGTGGTTGGCCAGTTTCAATTTTTGTATGATTGCCATTATCGTAAATACTTTTTACGTTAGGGTGCAGCTTTTCAACCCGGTTGGTAATGGTGGCCAGGTTGCCACCAACGCTGTACTTAAAAGCATGCTCGTAGTTCTGATAACGCAATCCTAATTCAAAGCCCTTATTATTCACCGTACCAGCATTTACATACGTGGCGGCTACCTGCCCGGCAACGCCTGGCAGGCCAACAGTCAACAAAATATCATCGGTGGTTTTATCGAAGTAGTCAGCCGTTACGCTCAGCTTGTTTCTCAGGATGCTGAAATCAATGCCCACGTCTGTTTGTGTAGTGCTTTCCCATTTAATATCAGGATTACCATAGCGGGTAACGGTTACAATACCGTTGTTTACCGAAACAAGCGTTTGGAAGGCATCGTTCGGAATTTCCTGATTGCCGGATTTGCCCCAGCTGGCTCTAAGTTTTACATTCGAAACCCAGTCGATATTGCTCAAAAACTTTTCCTGAGAAAGTAACCAGCCACCCGATACCGACGGAAAGAAACCCCATCTATTATTAGGGCCGAATCGGGAAGATCCATCCCGCCTGGCACTGGCCGTTACAAAGTATTTATTGTCGAAGCCATACGTGGCCGAACCAAAGAAGGACGATAGTTGCCAGTTATCCCGGCGGGTGCCACTGTTGCGGAGAGAAGTAGCAGCGGTGCTACCATAATCGAGGTAAGCAAATGGGTCGGTGGTATTGTCAAAATTGTTTCGGGAAGCGCCCAGGAATTCGTAAGAACTTTTAAGGTACTCCTGGCCCAACAAGGTATTGATACTGTGTTTGCCCGCAATGGTTTTTGCGTAGTTCAATGTGTTTGTAAAAATGAATGTGTTGCGCTGGCCTCTTTCTTCGGTCAGCTGGTTGGGCTTGTTGTTGCGGCCCTGGTTAGGGTATGTTTCGTTGCTAGAGCTATCGTTATCGTCTCCAAAGTTTCTGGCAAAGTTCCGGTTATGGATGAAGTTGATATCTGCAGCAACAGCCGTTCTGAACTTCAGTGCTTTATCGTGCAGAAAACTGTATTCGGCAAACACATTTCCGAAGGTTTGAAAAGTATTCCGCTTGTCATCGGTAAAGTGTACAATAGCCAGCGGGTTACTGGAGAATTCCAGAAATTTATTCCAGCCCTGGTTGCTGCTGGTATAAAAAGGCAGGTCTGTATAAGGATCAGCCGCCCGGTAGGTAGGGTCGTTCGGGTTTTTATAAACGGCTAACACCGGTGGGCGAATCAGGGCATGGCGGATAACACCCGGTGCATCGCCGCTGGACGAGAGCTTATCCTGCATGGCGTTGGCTAATTGTAAGTTAGTACCTACCCGCAACCGATCGCTCAGGTTAGCGGTCAGGTTTATCCGCATATTTACCCGTTGATATTTGTCGTTGCCTTCCACTACTATTCCATCCTGGCCGTAGTAACCGCCTGAAATAAAATACTGCACTGCATCGCTACCACCACCTGCACTTACCTGTGCGTTGTGAGATATGCCGGTGGTAAACAATTCCTTTTGCCAGTTGGTATTGGCAAGATCAGGACGGCTACGCAATTGCTGGTAAGGGCTTTGAGCGCTGGCTGCATTGCCGGCAGTATTGTGCCAGGCCTGATCTTTCACCGTAAGGTACTGATCAGCATTCAGCATTTTGGGCAGGTTGGTGGGCCGATAAAAACCTGCGTTGTAATCTACATTGATATTAGTACGGCCTTTTACACCGCTGTTGGTAGTGATAATTACTACGCCACCTGCTGATCTCGAACCGTAAATAGCCGTAGCCGCCGCATCTTTCAGCACAGACATAGATTTAATGTCAGCCTGGTTTAAGAAGGAGATATCACGGGTTTGTATGCCGTCCACCACGTACAGCACATCATTATTGCCCAAAGTGCCTACTCCACGAATACGGATTTGCACGCCATCGCCGGGAGCACCGGTATTAGCCGCTACAAATACGCCGGGCACCTGGCCTTGCAACGCCTGGCCTACATCGGCTATTCTGGTTTTGGTAAGGCTGTTTACATCAACCGAGGAAACGGCTCCGGTAATGGAAGCTCTCTTTTGGCTGTTGTATCCCACTACTACTACATCCCCCAAAGTGCTGCTGGCTGCTTCGAGCCCAATATTGAGCGAAGTTTTGCCACCAACCGGCATTTCGATGGCTCTAAACCCGATAGAAGAAATAACCAGCACTGCATCAGCAGGCGCCGCAATAGTGAACGAACCAGCTGCATCTGTTTGTACAGCCGTATTGGTATGTTTAATGGCAACTACGGCACCCGGTACCGCTTCGCCAGCCGTAGAAGTTACTTTGCCCATGATGGTAATGTTGCTGCCCAATTGAGCAGTGGCAGAAAAATGTAAAAATAGCAGGGCCAATAAGCACCCGACGATTCTACTGCCTCCCTGTAAAAAGGAGTAGATTGACCTGAAAATGATGGATAGATTTTTCTTCATAATAGCAATTTTTTGATGGTAAAAGGGAAAGGTTCCCGCAATCGTTTTTTTGAAATTTTGTTTCTATGGCCTGGTTTTAAAAATGAATAGATAGCACCGCAACACCTTGGTGCAGATGTGAGGCAAAACGACAGGTTGGCAAAAAACAGGATTTGTTAGGGGCAACTGCAAACTGCAGGCTTGTGGAAAAAACAGGAGATGCAGTGACAGAAAAAGCGCCTCCACTTATTGTTCTGAATAATGGCATACGTGTAGCAATCAATACCCCAAAGCTATTTTTTAAAGGCAGGTAAAGACTACACTATTGTTGCATTTTAGTGTACAGTGGTTGCATTTCAGGTGTAAAAGCTGGCTATTGGCGGGTAAACCGGCAAACCAGAGAGAATAGTAAAGTCTGTAGAAACAAGACCCAAAGCAAAAGCATGAAGACGGCCCGCCCAATATTATAAGCTGCTACCTCCAAATAAAATCCGGCGGACTTTTTTTCAGAAACCAACCTATTAATTATGAAAGTGAATGAAGACTTTCCCGGTACTCATTAGGTGAGCAGTTGTATATTTTTTTGAACTCCCGGAAGAAGTAGGACTGGTTATTAAAACCGGTCTGGTAAAAAATTTCGGTAACACTTAGCCGGGTAGATTTTAGTAACCCGGCTGCCTGTTTTATGCGGGTATGTTTTATAAACTCTGTGGGCGTCATGTGGGTAAGCGTTTTCAGCCTGCGGTAGAGTTGCATTTTGCTCAGGTAAAATTCCTTTTCTAAAAATTCAGCGTTCAGTTCTTCCTCCGTAATGTGCTCCTGTATGGTTGCGGTAAGCTTTTGTAAGAAGGCACGATCAGCATCCGGCAGGTCCGGGGTATTGCACGCTTCGGT
>CAXTDG010000473.1:0-4292 GCA_964242675.1 uncultured Chitinophagaceae bacterium | reverse complement strand
CTACAACGCTTTTTAAATAATACAGCGTTACTGGCGGTAATACTTTTTTCATTTATCTCAGCCACTGCTCAGCAGCCTGTTCCCAGGCAGGATACAGGTGCAGTTTTTTCGCTGACCGACTTTCAGCAACTCGTTTTGCAAAACCATCCTATTGTAAAGCAGGCAGCATTGTTAAGCGATGAAGCCCGTGCAAAAGTGCTGGAAGCATGGGGTGGCTTTGATCCAATGCTGAAGGCCGGTTGGGATAAAAAAGAGTTTAGCAACACTAATTATTACAACTACTGGAACAGTGAATTGAAAGTGCCGCTGTGGGTAGCAGGTGCCGACCTAAAAATAGGGTACGATAGAACTGCCGGCAGATACATTAGCCCCGATAAGCGTACCACTGATGATGGCTTAAGCATTGTTGGGCTCAGCGTACCTATTGGGCAAGGGCTATTGATAGATAGCCGCCGAAATACCTTGAAGCAATCCCGGTTAATGGTAGGCTATGCCGAAGCAGAACGGGTAAAGCAAATAAATGAAGTTTGGTTTGCGGCATTGAAGCAGTATTGGGACTGGTACTATGCCTATACCCAGTATCAATTATTGAATGAAGGTGTACAATTGGCGCAGCGCCGTTTTCGGGCCATTAGCCTGCAGGCTCAAATTGGTGATAAACCCCCGATAGATTCGGTGGAAGCTTCTATCACCGTGTTTGACCGGCAGCTACAATTCGAAAAGTTGAAAGTGGATTTGCAAAACAACCGGCTGCTTTTATCAAACTATTTATGGAATGAAAACATTGACCCGCTGGAACTACCTGAAAATGCAACGCCACAAGATGGTACAATTACAATTGGCAGGGTAACACAGGCACGGGTTGATAGCCTGTTTCAAACGGCTGGTAGCCAGCACCCGGAGCTGGTGAAATTGCGGAACAAGGCGGGGCAGTTAGTAATTGAAAATCGTTATCGTCGGGAAATGCTGAAACCCAAGGCCAATGTATCCGGCTACCTGCTATCTGGCCAAACACTTTTCAATGGTGATGTGCCGGGCTATTACAATTTTGGAACACAGAATTATAAATTCGGGATTGACTTTTCTTTTCCCTTATTTCTTCGTTCCGAACGGGGCAAGCTGAAGCAAGTAGCTATACAGCAACAGCGTATCAACTTCGACCTACAGCAAACCGGCCGTAAGATTAATAACGATATTACTACATCCTACAATGCATTAAAGGCTTATGAAAGCCAGCTGGCTATACAAACCCAAAGCATTGCCAACCAACAGGTACTAGTAAATGGCGAACTGCAAAAGTTTGACCTGGGAGAAAGCACCCTGTTCCTCATTAACAGCCGGGAAACAAAGCTGATAGATATGCGTATTAAGCGGGCCGAGTTAGTAGCTGACTACCAGAAAAAACTAGCCGAACTCTATTACAAAGCTGGAACCCAGCAGAATAGTTTATAGATATTACACAAAGCAAAAGGGAAGCAATACCAACTGGTATTGCTTCCCTTTTGCTCTATATAGAACTTGATTCTAAATCTTTCCGTCTATTTCAATGCTGCTGCCAGCGTTTCCGCTTTCACGTTGGTATCGTACTCCTGCACCAGGTTCCCTTTTTTGTTGTACACAAAAATGCCAGGGATGCTTTTAATTTTATAAAAGCTAGCCAGATTGCGACCATAGTCCTGACCAATGTAAATGTTTGGAAATTTATCCAGGCCGTAGCTATTAATGTATTGCTGTATTTCTGTTAGTGGGTAGCCTGTAACAAACAAGAAGGTGGTGTTTTCAAAATCTTTCATGTGGCTCGTAATTTCTTCTGCCTGGTGCTGGCAATGGCTACACGATGGGCTAAATACAATCACTACCGTTGGCTGCTTTTTAGCACCAGCCACATCTTTCATGTAGAAAGTGCTGCTGTCCACTTTCATTAGTTTGAAAGAAGGAATAAACGGGAATTTTTTATATAGCGGAACACTATCAGTGCCGGTTTGAGCAAAAGAGTTTTTTTCTGCAAAAAGGCTTACCAGCAATATACAGGCGGTCATTATTTTTCTGAAACAAATAGAAAATTTCATTTCTCAAAACTGGTGCATTTTTTTGGAGAGAAAATAAAGCAGGATGATTTTGTTAATGCCTTAACGCTTCAAAATAAAAAAGCAGTATCCACCATTCGTTTTGCTACCTGAACAGGCGAACTTTAAACTTTAGACCTTAAACTTTAAACGGCTGTCTCCCAACTAATGAACCCCCTATCTTTGCGCCCTTCTTAAAAAAATTTTAGATTATATGGCAACTACAGCAGATATGCGTACCGGCCTGATTATTAAAATTGATGGCAGCCTATACTCCGTAATAGAGTTCGGCCAAAACAAAACAGCCCGTGCCGCTGCAAAAGTATGGGCCAAGCTAAAAGGCGTTGAAAATAATCGCACTATTGAGCAAACTTGGAATAGTGGTGAAACCATTTTTCCGGTTCGGGTAGAAAAAAAGCCGTACCAGTACCTATATAAAGATGATACTGGTTACAACTTTATGGATCAGGAAAATTTCGAGCAGATTGTAATAGCTGAAACCCTGGTAGATGCTCCTCAGTTTTTGAAAGATGGTCAGGAAGTAAACGTACTAATCAATACGGAAACAGATGTGCCCATGAGCGTTGAAATGCCCGAAAAAATAGTACTACAGGTAACGTATAGCGAGCCAGGTGTAAAAGGCGATACTGCTACCCGTACCCTGAAAGCTGCCACTGTAGAAACGGGTGCTACTGTAATGGTTCCGCTATTTGTAAACGAAGGCGAACTGATTCGGGTGAACACAAAGACTGGCGATTACGTAGAGCGTGTAAAAGAATAATACACTCGTTGGCAAAACAGTAAAGGCCGGAAACCAGCAGGTGCTTTGGCCCCGGCTTACATAATATTTTCAAACCGAAGCCAAACTATGCAAATGGAAAGGCCCAATTTTCATAACGAGTTGGGTCATTTTTGAATTTGCTTATTTTCAACTTTTCAAATTAAAACTGCTTCCATATGGATGTAAAGCAAATACAGGAATTGGTGCGTATTATTACCCGTACCAGTATTTCTGAAATCGAGATTGAAGAAAAAGACATCAAAATAGTTATCCGGCAAAAAACGGAAATAACGGCTGCTCCCCAACAAATAGCTGCACCCGTTGCCGCACCGGTAGCACAGCAATATATAGCACAGCAGCCTGTACCAACCGTTGCTCCACTAACTCAGCCAGCTGCACCTGCCAAAGCTGCTGACAACCTGATTACGATAAAAAGCCCCATGATTGGTACTTTTTACCGTCGCTCTTCGCCAGATAAGCCGCCATTTGCTGAAGTAGGTACTGAAGTATCGGTAGGCAAAACGGTTTGTATTATCGAGGCAATGAAGTTGTTTAACGAAATTGAGAGCGAAGTCTCCGGTACAATAGTAAAGGTGTTGGTTGAAGATTCTTCTCCGGTAGAGTACGATCAGCCCCTGTTTCTGGTAGAGCCTTAAAGGAACTGAATCATTTATGAAGCCGCCCCGGCTTGTGTCCTCACATACCGGAATTCGGGACTTCAAAGATTCAATCAATAATGTTTTGAGTCTTTGTATTGTTTACCCAAATTTGATTTACTGTGTTTAAAAAAATATTAATTGCCAACCGTGGTGAAATTGCCCTTCGGGTAATTCGAACCTGTCGGGAAATGGGTATTAAAACCGTAGCAGTATTTAGTACAGCCGATAGAGATAGCCTGCACGTAAAATTTGCTGACGAAGCCGTGTGTATTGGCAAACCGCAAAGTGCCGATAGCTATCTGAATATTCCGCACATTATGGCAGCTGCCGAAATAACTAATGCGGATGCTATCCATCCGGGTTATGGTTTTTTGGCTGAGAATGCTCGTTTTGCGGAAATCTGCGGCAGCCACGGTATTAAGTTTATTGGCCCCACGCCAGCCATGATCAATGGTATGGGTGATAAGATCACCGCTAAAGAAACCATGATAAAAGCCGGTGTACCAGTAGTACCCGGTGGTGAGGGCCTACTGGAAAGTGTAGATGAAGCCAAAGGCCTAGCAAAGGAAATAGGCTACCCTATTATACTGAAAGCTACTGCTGGTGGTGGTGGAAAAGGGATGCGGGTAGTATGGGAAGAAAGTGAAATAGAAAAAGCCTACACCACGGCCAAGCAGGAAGCAGCTGCCTCGTTTAAAAACGATGGCGTGTACATGGAAAAATTTGTGGAGGAACCCCGCCACATTGAAATACAGGTAGCTGGCGACCAAATGGGAACCATTTGCC
>CAXTDG010000472.1:0-4307 GCA_964242675.1 uncultured Chitinophagaceae bacterium | reverse complement strand
GTTACAACATCCTTCTTGCGTTTGTGCTGTTATGCCATCTGCTTATCGTTTGCGATCTCCACCAGTATAAACATCATGCAGATATCTTCAGCCAGCAAATGCTTCTGCAGTTCAGCAACAGGTGAGTGATATACAACTGAAGCACTGCGGTATTTTTCCTGGATGGCCGGGATGCGATCTTCTGCGGGTGTCCAGATAATTGCACCTTTTTCCCAGTTGCGGGGGTAGTAAAAAACCAGTAGTTCTGGTGTATCATTATTTACCATTTCCTGCACCCTTTTTATTTGCTGGTGAATTTCATTTTCAGTTAACGGGAAGGCGGTTATTTCCTTGCAGGTAAAATCATCTTCGCCTTGTTTGGTAAACTCAACCAACTGGCTGCCATTCATGAGTACGGCTGGTACGGTATAATCGAAATTGCTGAACCAAACCTTATTGTACGTCCGCATTACAGATTTTGGAAACCGTAGTGTATTGATGATAATGGGCCGCCCCAGGTCGTACAACTTTTTCAAACCTATTACTACGTGGGTAGGTATACTATAGGCACCTGCTTCTTCTGTTATTACCGTTCCATCCATATCCGTTATCAGCCATCCTTCGTTTGCAAAATCAGACTGATGAAAAAACGTTTCTAATTGTTGTTGTTCTTCTTGAGACAGTGCCATGAAATAGAGAAATAATTTAGTGTTGTAACACACTAAATATAGAGCCGAAACGCTTTGCTTTAGTGATTCAGCAAAATAAAAGAGAAAGGCTAATGACCTTTAATTCTGGATGGTAAGGTTGTTCTGCACTTTAAATTTTTTCCCGGCTTTTATTTTAATGGCTGCATTCGAAGCAATGGTTTGGAATGTATTTAAAACACATTCGCCATCTACAACTGGATCAATGAGGATAGTTGCGCCTTGCGGCAATACTGTAGGCGGCACCACATTGCCTTCCCAGTTCGATTCCAGCGTCCAGTTGCCATTGCCAATAAAAGTGTAGGTAAATGCTTGCGAGCAGGAAACGCTACGGGGCATGCAAACAGGTAAGGTAGATTTGCCATAGTCACTGCCTTTACCAACAGCTGCGGTTGCATAAGCGGGTGGCGTTGCAACCGATACTACTCCAATCTGGCCGCTTACCAACTGAGTAGCACAAAAGCTAATTACAAACAGAAAGCTGAATTTCGTTTTCATAAGTTAATAGGTAGTTCTGCTGGCACGGTTATATCTCAACACCATATTATTTATCACATCTGTTATTTCAATTTTTGAGTAATCAAACCATACCTGATTAGACAGGCTGGTGCAATTGCTACATTCTGGCGTGAGGTAAGAAAAATGCGCCACCTGCACATCTTTTAAAACAATTTTGTAAAAGAGGGTATTGGCGGCATCGTAATATTCAAAATCAACTTCGGGTAGTATAGTGGCTACCAGAGAACGCTTTAGTAATTCAATTGATGACAAACCAGTAGGCTTTTTAATTTTTACAAACTCCAGCTTTGTTACACCTCCGCTTGAGCCGCCAACAGAAGTAGGCAAGGTATCAGCAAACTGTAGCGCTACAACCGGTTCGCCATCAGTAGGGGTGTAGGATGCAATTTTCATTTTAATAGTCTGGCTACTGGCAGCAAAGGCAAAAAAGACAGTACAAAAGAGTAGTAAAGATTTCATAAGCGTATTCGAGGCTGTTGGTGAAATGTTGTCGATAAAATTATGGAATTAATTAAAGCTGCTTTGTACTTTAAACAGTGGCTGGTGGAAGATTATTATTCCCTCAATAATTGCCTTTACCAATTTTTGTAATCGCTAGCAGTTGGTGTAATAAGCAGACAACTTCAAATCTCTTTGTAATAGCCAAAGAGTAAGTTTGTGCTATAAAAATAAAGACGATTGAAGAAGATATTTTTCTTGCTGATAGTGCTGCTGACAGGCAACCTATTGCCAGCACAAAACACTTCGGCTTACAATGTGGTGTGGAATAGCCAGAGCAAAAATTCGTCTGAATCGATGCCGCTTGGCGGTGGCGATATTGGTTGCAATGTATGGGTAGAAAACAACGACCTGCTAATGTATATCTCCCGTAGTGGCACATTCGACGAAAACAATTCGATGCTGAAATTGGGTCGTATTCGGCTTTCGTTATCACCCAATCCTTTTCAAAAATCTTTTCAGCAACAGCTTAATTTGAAGGAAGGCTATATTGAAATCAAAGGCGATAATAATATGCTTATCAAATTGTGGGTAGAAGTTTTTCAGCCCATTATTCATATCGAAATAAGCAGTGGGCAAAAGTTTGAAGCCAAGGCCATTTTTGAAGACTGGCGTACAGAAGATCGGACCTTATCTCCCGACGAACGGCACCAGGCATACAGCTTCAATCTCACAGAACAAAGTAAAATTCCTATTTATACCCGCAAAGATTCTGTGCTACCTCAATCGTCAAATTTGGTGTGGTTTCACCAAGACCGAAATGACGAAATGGTGATTAATAAAGAAGCGGTACAGCAGCACTTGAGCAGCGTGAAAAATGAATTATGGAATCCGCTGAAAAACCTGGTGTTTGGTGGTGAATTAGTAATGCAAGGCATGAAATATAGTGGCACCATGGACAGCGTTTATGTAGCTGCTAAGTACCGTGGTTGGGAGTACAAAACAGTACAACCCACAGCTAAACAGCAGATTGATATTGTGCTCCACACATCGCACAGCCCAACCATTGCTGATTGGCAAAAAGGACTACAGCAAGCCATACAGAGTGCTACAACTACTTCTGCCAAATGGAACAAAAAACTGCGATGGTGGGCACAGTACTGGAACCGCAGTCATATTTATATCAATACAGATAAAAAACAAACGGTAGATACGGGCTGGCAGATAGGTCGCAACTACAACGTATTTCGCTATCAACTGGCTTGCAATGCGTATGGTGAATATCCAACCAAATTTAATGGTGGCTTATTTGTGTTTGATGCGGATTTCATAAAGGGCGAATACAAGGGCAAAGTGACGCCTGATTTTCGGCGATGGGGTGGTGGCAGTTTTACTGCTCAAAACCAGCGACTGGTTTATTGGCCTATGCTCAAAGGCGGCGATTTTGATATGATGAAACCGCAGTTTCAACTTTATAGCCGGGCATTGAAGAATGCTGAACTGCGTACCAAAACATACTATGGCCACGAAGGTGCCTCTTTTACCGAACAGGTAGAAAACTTTGGTCTGCCTGCGGGGCATACATACGAAAAACTGTGGGGCAATACGCCCATACAACCCCGTACCGATTCGGGCAGTATGCGTACGGTACACAATAGAAAAGGCGAGGAGATGAAGCTGTTAGACTATGGCCGCCTCACTAATATTTGGGTGTACGACCATTACGATGGGCAATTGGAATTTGCCAAGATGATGCTGGATTATCAGCTGTATAGTGGCACCAATATTCAAGAGTATATGCCCTTTATTGAAAGCAGTATTAAATTCTTCGACCAGCATTTTCAATATTGGAGTAATAAATTAAATGGCTATCCGTTGGACTCCAATGGTAAGCTGATTATGTATCCCGGATCAGGATTGGAGACGTACAAAGATGCTACCAATGCCAGCAACACTATTGCCGGAATGAAAGCTGTTTTAAATGGCTTGCTGCAATTGCCTACACAATATGGCACGGCGCAAACACGCATTTATTGGAAAGAGGCACTAAACCGGTTGCCTGAAATGGCCACCAGGGAAATGAAGGGCAAAACGGTAATCTCACCGGCGGCATCGTGGGATGGAAAAGTAATGAATACCGAACTGCCACAGCTTTACCCCGTCTTCCCGTATCACTTGTATGGCGTGGGCCATCCTAACCTGCAACTGGCTATAGACACCTGGCATTTTGGAGCCGATAAGGGCAATCAGTACAGCACCGTTAGCTGGCATCCCGATCCTATTTATGCTGCCGACCTGGGCCTTACAACTGAAGCCAAAAAGTTGATCACCGAAAAACTATATAATGCCAGGTATCGCTTCCCTACTTTTTGGGGGCCGGGCCTCGATTGGGCACCCGACCATAACTGGGGCGGCAGCGGCATGATAGGCCTGCAGGAAATGGCGATGCAAACCGACGGCGAAAAGATATATCTATTGCCTGCCTGGCCGCAGGAGTGGGACGCAGATATTAAGCTACATGCCCCTTACAGCACAACGATTGAAGCAATCATTAAAGGTGGAAAAGTAGAAAAGCTGACTGTTACCCCACAGGCAAGAACAAAAGATGTAGTAATAATGCCGACCTATCATTTGGAAATTTTCGCCTTTCTCTAGGCACCATGT
>CAXTDG010000471.1:0-4313 GCA_964242675.1 uncultured Chitinophagaceae bacterium | reverse complement strand
CCTTTACCAGTGGTAATAAAACTAGCCAGGCTTTTTTGAATCAATTGTTCCCAGGCGTTCGAACAGCCTCCATAACATTCAAATGCCGGTACTAGACCGTGATGGGTGAAGGTGAGTTTTGTTTTGCCCCCTTCTGAACGAATATCAAATTGTATTTTAGTACCTGTCCATTCGTCCTTTTTGGCAACAAAACTTACATTGCTCTCGGTGACAAGCCAAACTACTTTTTCGTCCGGTATCATCTCCACTATTTTTTGCTTTGAGAAATGTACGCCACCCATTTGATAGGTGAATTCATCGCCCAATTTTTCAGTGCTGCCCTTAATTTCTCCCTGCCACCAACCCCGAACATGATTGACGGCATTGAATACTGCTGCTGGTGATTCGTCGACCACGATGTATGTTGTAAAATCTTTAGTTTGATTCATGATAATTAAATTATTTGAATATTCTTTATGTTTAGTGGAATGAAGCCACAACAATTTGGACCGTCATATTTTACGTATAAGTGCTATGTTCCTAACGATTGACAACTCACAAATAATCGTCGTTTAGATCCTTCCTATCGTCAGGATGACAATTTTAATTAGCAAACTTCGATTTTGTCATCCCGAGGAACGAGGGATCTGCTGTAACAATTGTATACTCTTGATACTATGTAACACTGCCCAATATGGTTTCGAACAGGTATGAGATGGAGCCCATAGCCATTATTAGGGTAGCTTTAAAACAGTGAACAGGTAAACAAGTAAACGAGTGAAACAGAATTACTTTTTAGGTAATCCCCATTTTTCAACTAACTCAGCATTCAGCCCGCCTTCTTTGCCATTTGGTTTGCCTTTACCTGTGGTAATTAAACTCTTCAAACTGCCTTGTATATAGCTGGTCCAGGCATCGTTGCACACATTGTAGCATTCGTATTCCGGTACCAGTCCCTCATGCGTAAATAAGATTTTAGTGGAGTCGCCTTCCTGCATCAAATCAAAAATCAATTTGGTACCAATCCACTCCGTTTTGTCTTTGGTAAAATTGAATTCATTTGCCACTACCTGGTACACCAATTTTTTATCGGGAACAATTTCAATCAATTTGATTTTGCTTAAATGCACATCTTTATAATGGTAGAAAAATGTTTCATTGAGCACATCCGTTTTGCCCTCTATTTCTTCCGACCACCAGGCCCTGAAATCTTTGATGGCATTGAAAGCAACAGCAGGCGTTTTATCAACCACAATACTGGTTGTGTAATCTTTGTTGTTCATTTTTTTGGTTGTAGTTTCTGTTTGAATTTTTTCTTCAGTTGGCTGGTTTTGTTCGCTGTGGCAGCTACCTAATAGGACTGCACTAAATGCCAGTGATGCGATCGTTTTTTTCATGCTTTATTTTTAAGTAATATCATTTGCCCCACATGGTAGGCCAGGTGCGTTGTCCGGGTAATTAAGATGTTTAGTTTGTTGCGGTGCGGTTCATTTGTAAAGTCTTCAACAGAAACCGAATTGTGTTTGGTAAACCAATCATCTGCGGAAAGGCTTTTCAGTTTAGATGTCAAGGTTTCTAACTGAGTTTTCCAAATCATTCGCAGTTCTTGTGCAGTTGGAATTACATCAACAGTCTTGTCAGGTGATTTTATAAACAGTTCGAAAAGGTCTGGATATTCTCTTTCGCCTAAATTCAGTAGCGGCAGCATGTCATCATGCACGGCAATTAAATGACCTAGTAAATAAATTCCCCTGTTCCTCCCCGGTGCTATTTCCTGTTGCAGTTGCTCATCCGATATAGTATGTAAAATGGAATCAAAATTTTTCAGCAGCGCATTCCATCGGTCAAAAAGCATTTTGATTACTAACTCAGTTGAATTCATTTTTTGAACTTTTAATTGTTTGCTATTTTCCGTTTATTTTTCAAAGAAACTGCCTTACGCTCACTTTGAAAGGGTGTGTAATAGACAATCTAACGGGTTGTTTTGGACAGGCTATGTGCATAGTTTTGCAGAAAAAAGGAATGAAGCACCTTACGATCGTTATCCCTAATGGAGAAAATAATCTGAGCAGTATTACCGGCACGTATGAAATATTTACGAAAGCCAATCAGTATTGGAAAGAGAAAGGAAAACGGGATTTGTTTGCCATTCAACTGGCAGGCATTTCGGAAAATGTAGCGTTTAATGCTGGCTTATTTACAGTAAAGCCGCACATAAATATTTCAGCCATCGCTACAACGGATTTAATTATCATTCCTTCCCTCAATCATAATTATGAACTGGCCCTAAAAGGAAATGAGGCGCTGATAGATTGGGTAAACAAACAATATAAAAACGGAGCGGAAGTAGCTTCCATTTGTACGGGTACATTTATGCTGGCAGCATCCGGTATGCTGGATGGAAAAGTTTGTTCTACGCATTGGTCGGTGGCAGAGAATTTCAGAGCCATGTTCCCGAAAGTAAATCTGCAAACCGATAAACTAATTACCGATGAAAAAGGAATCTATACCAATGGCGGTGCTTATTCTTTTTTGAACCTATTGATTTACCTGATTGAAAAATACTACGACCGCCAAACGGCCATTTATTGTTCTAAAGTTTTCCAGATAGAAATTGATAGAAACACCCAATCAGAGTTCACCATTTTTAGCGGGCAAAAACAACACGATGATGCGGTAATACAAAAAGCACAGGTATATATTGAAACCAACTTGGAAGAGAAAATTACCATCGAAGATTTATCCTCCAAGTTCAACGTGGGCAGAAGAAATTTTGACCGGCGATTTATTAAGGCCACCGGAAACACGCCTATTGAATACTCGCAACGAGTGAAAATAGAATCCGCAAAAAAGGCACTGGAAACCAGCCGCAAAACGATTAACGAAGTGATGTATGAAGTTGGCTATGCAGATGTAAAAGCCTTTCGGGAAGTGTTTAGAAAATATACCGGCATGTCGCCACTGGAATACAAAGACAAGTACAATAAAGAAGCGGTTGTGTAATAATTATAAAACTTTATAAGATGGAATCTACTCTACGGGGAAAAGAGTTATCAGATTTACAGGAAGCGTTGAACGCTCCCCACTCTTATTGCTTACTCATCGGAGCAGTAAGCAAAGCCATTCACGCAATAGACACTACAAGAAGGCTACAGGATGAGTAAGTTTGCGATATAAAGTTTACCATATGAAAAAACTGTTTATCTCATTCGTCATTGTATTTGCAAGCTATACCACACAAGCCCAACGAAGCGTAGGTATTAATAATACCAGTCCTGATGCTTCTGCCGCTTTGATGATTGATACTGCTTCTACCGGCCCAAAAGGTATCTTGATACCCCGAATGCCTTTGGCCCGCCGAAATGCCATTACCAGCCCCGCCACCGGCCTGCTTATTTACCAAACCGATAATACATCCGGGTTTTACTACAACAACGGCACACCTGCCACACCCAACTGGCAGCTCATGGGGGCTACCGGCCAAGGATTTGTAAATGGTACAGCACCTAATCAGGTATACATCACTCAAAATACTTCGCCTTACGCTCCCGCTAGCCCTATAACGCTATCAGGAGATGCTACGCTTGCCGCCAACGGAGCAGTCACAATTAGCAACAATGCCATTACTACTGCAAAAATTGCGGATGGGGCTATTAACAGCGCCAAAATAGTGGATGGAACCATCGTGGCGAATGATCTTGCAAATGCAAGCGTAACGCCAGCTAAAATCAGCGCTTCCGGTACGCCTTCAGCTGGCACCTTTTTACGGGGAGATGGCACTTGGATAGCCCCTGGTGCAGCCGGCCTGGCATTTTACGGAACGGGAATTATAGGGTCAACGAATCTCAATGGAAATGGAACCTTTTATCTAAATTTTGCAACCGGTGCAACCGGTACGGAAAGCGATGGTTATCGTTCGCTCACCTCCTCCTCTACCAATGTAAAATTTGTGGTTGTAGCCAGCGGTGCACTATCAAGCTCTTATACTTTAACGCTGCGCAAAGGGGTAAGTAATGGTAGCGGTTTTACCTAGAGCGATCGTTCCGCCTCTACCGTAACCTTAACAGGTGCTGTGCCACAAACCATTACCGCTACAGGGCTAACGCTCAACGCTGGTGATGTAATTGCGGTTAAAATTGTTGGCACCGCAGCATTTAATGTATCTGCAAAAACAATTTATTATTCGCTCATTGCACAATAGCACCCGGCAACCGCCCTTGTCACTTGTTGCAAAAAATTGTACGTATAAAAAGGAACGGAGGCGACAGTGAGTGAGGCGACAAAAAATTTGTCGCCTCACTCACTGTCGCCTCTGCATAAAATTGGAATATATT
>CAXTDG010000470.1:354-4328 GCA_964242675.1 uncultured Chitinophagaceae bacterium | reverse complement strand
GTAATACTGCTTTCATTTAAATTGTTATTTCTTGAAACAAAGAGGAATTCTATTCCTAATTTTTTAAGAACAAATTTCACTGCGGCTGCAGATCCGCCTGTGCCTAATATCAATGCTTTTGCATGTGTTTTCGTTAAATGAAATAATAATGATTTTTCAAAACCAATTACATCTGTATTAAAACCGGTAAGAATTTCATTCTTTATTTTGATACAGTTACACGCGCCGGTTTCCTTAACAGCTTGAGAAGAATAATCCAAAAAGGGAAGAATATCTTTTTTATATGGAATGGTAACGTTGAGACCTTCGAGGTCAGTATTATTCGCAAGAAGGGAAGTGATTTCTTCAATAGATTTTATAGGAAAGGCTTCATAAACACAACCAGAGTGGCCTTCATTTTTAAACTTTTCGTAAAAATATGCGGGCGAAAAAGAATGCGACAAAGGATAACCTATCAATCCGAACCTTCTCATGCAATATTTGGGTTATTTAGATAAAGATTAAATGTATCGCCACGCAAACCAATGCGCATCGCCTCGAGCGGAATGATTTCTGTGGGAGCGATATTTCCAAGATTTACGTTGCAGCCGACCAATTCGAGAAAATAAAGCTGCTGATCTTTTTGCGGCGCTTCCCAAATTATTTTTTCTTCCGGTATTTGAGTCAGTATTTCCTGCACCAGTCCTTCTCTCACTTCGCCCGTGCCGCGATAAATGCCAACCGTGCCCGCTTCCCTGGCTTCTGCAATTACATAGTCAGATCCTGCCTCAAGCTCTGCGCGCATCAGTTCTATCCATTTGTACGGGGGAATAATGTGGGCAGCATCCTTACTTCCTACTTCGCTCAGCACAGTTGCAAATTTGGCCAGCTTTTCAATGTAGCCGCATTTTTCCGCATGGGGTATGTCAATAGAGCCATCGCTTACTTCTATCCAATCAATTTTGTAGTCTTTACATATTGCCAGAAAATCGTCTAGCTGGTTACGGATTAAGAAAGCCTCGAACAGCGTACCCCCAAAATAAACCGGTAGGTCGTAGCGCTGATAAAGTTCAACTTTTTCCCGAAGGTTAGGCGTTACTACCGATGTTCCAAAGCCCAGTTTCAACACATCTACATGTGGATGGTTTCCACTCATAAAACTCTTTGCTTCTTCCAGGCTCAGGCCCTTATCCATTACCATGGTAAGGCCTCTTTTACGGGGTTTCGGTTCCCTGTCGGGCAGTTGGCTCAACGCAAAATTAATCACAGGTGCTTTTTTAGTTAGGGCCGCAAATATAGAAAGCCACTCTGTCAATCAGCCGGTATGGAATTGTCTGTAGGTAAACAGAATGTAATCTTTCGAACTAAAAAGAAAAAAATTGCGGGTTTTGCGCTGTAATTATGCATCTAAAATATCCTAAGCTGGTCCCGGTTTTCCTGATATAAATTACCAGCCATTCATCTGAATTCTGCAATTTATGAAGAGATGGTTTTGCTTTTTAGCGGCCTTACTAGTAGGTTTTGCTGCAAGGGCTCAATTCAATGACTCTGTTCATCATTACTTAAAATATGCTGCTACAGGGGTCATCAACCAAACGAACGATACCCGGTCGTATTTAATATCCAATTCACTACGCTACAGCATGCGTAAGAAAAACAAGTCAATCAATTTTAGTAGCAGCTATGTGTATGGGCAGCAAATGCGAACAGTGAGCAACCAGGATTTTAATACAGCACTCGATTTCAACCTGTTTCCTAAAGACTCTTCTAAACTGTACTACTGGGGCCGGGTGAATTATGATAAAATTTACTCGCTAAATATCAACGGACGAATACAAGCTGGCTTGGGTGCAGCCTACAATTTCTTTGATAACCCGAAGCGGTTTCTCAACCTGAGTGAGGGGGTGCTATACGAAAAAAGCGACCTGAAACTAACAGACAGTACCAATAATGTGTATGCCATTTTAAGAAATTCTATTCGCCTGCGGTACCGGTTCGTTATAGGTAAAATAATAGTAGTTGACGGAGCCGATTTTTTGCAAAATTCGTTGAAGGACAAAAACGATTACATCATTAACTTGTCCAACAATCTTTCGCTGAAGCTACGTACCTGGCTTAGTTTTACCACATCGGTCATTTACAATCGGATCAACAACACGGGTAGAGACAACCTGCTGATTACGTTTGGCCTACAGGCGGAGAAGTATTTTTAGATTTTTTTGCAGTAAATAAAATGCAGGACATTAAAACTTGGTTAAAGGGTAATCAGTCGAAATATTTTTCAAAAATCAGACGTTGTAGTTTTTCAAACCTTTTGTGCAGTATGATAATAGCCCGCCGCAGCACCATCAGCCTTTCTTTACTGGCTGTTTGTTTTTTTCAGATGGGGTTTTCGCCCCGTAAAAAATTTCATTACGCTGCCTCCAGCTATTACATTGTGATAGACAAAAGTGAGAATACACTTACCGTGTACGATCCGCAGGACTGGGTGGTACAATTTCCATGCACCTTTGGCAGCCGTGATTTAGGAGATAAACTGACCCAGGGCGACCGCCGCACTCCGGAGGGTCGTTATCATATTTCTTCAAAATATCCGCATAAAAAGTGGGATCGCTTCATGCGGCTCGACTACCCTACGGCCGCCGATTATGCTAAGTTCAACCAGCGCAAGGCAGCAGGCGTTATTCCTGCTAATGCAAAAATTGGTGGCGATATTGGTATCCATGGCACCTGGCCACATGAAGAGTGGGCAGTAGAAAATCTACAATCGTGGACACAAGGCTGTGTAAGCATGAAGAATGAGGATGTTGAGGAATTATACAGCATGGTAGGAGCCGGAACACTCGTTATTATTCAACGGTAATAAATACATTTTCTATAAGTGAATGCAGGTAGCTAAATGCTGCCTGCATTTTTTATTAGTTGGCAGTCGGGCAGAAGGCAGTCAGCAGGAAAGTCGTTTTACTTAAAGTTGATACCACTTGTTACGGTTCTTCCGTCAACTGCCTTATGCCTAACTGCCTACTTATTCAGGTGGCCTTATTCTTGCACGGCATCATCAGCCAAACACCATCAACATGAAAACAATCATCGTCTCTACCGATTTTACGGATAGCGCTTCGCAGGCACTTCACTACACAGCAGCATTGGCAAATGCCTTACAGGTTGAAAAAATAGTACTGTACAATACTTATGCAGCCCCACCCACCACTACTAACGATATGTCGTTTTCGTTTGTGGAAACGGAGGGATTGAAAAAGATGAATGATGAGCAACTAGCAAAAAGCAAGGAGGTACTAACAGGTCTATTATCTACCAGCATAACAGTGGAAATTCGTTCAGATTACGGCTTTGTAGAAAACCAGATAAATGACTTGGTAAAAGAAGTGCAGGCCGACCTGATTATAACCGGCATTGAAAAGATGGGAGCTTTGGAGGAAGTACTGACTGGTAGCAATACCATGAGCATTTTGCAACATGTACAGATACCTGTACTAATGGTGCCGCCAGATACTACCTGGCAACCAATAAAAAATATTGCCTGGGCTTGTGATTATAAAAACCTGGATAAAACACCTATATGGAGTTTAAAGCCCTTATTACAAGTTACGGGTGCTACACTACATGTCATCTACAACGATGCGGAACAACAGGATTTAGAAAACAATTACGCTACAGAACAACAGCAGATACAGGAATGGTTTGCCAACATACCAGTCACCTTCGCTTTCTTACACGACAAGGATCTGAATGAAGCAGTCAATCATTATGTAGCGGAACATCAGATTGATTTGCTGATTGCCGTGCCCAAAAAACATGGCTGGTTAGAGGGTTTGTTTACCTCAAGCCATAGTAAGCAGCTGGCTTTTAGTGCTCATGTGCCGGTGGTATGTGTGCAAGGGGTATAAGCAAAATTCTATTAATAAAAAGGTCGTTTCAAATTGAAACGGCCTTTTTATTCAGTGTAAACATTTAGTTCTGAGCTATACTTAATC
>CAXTDG010000470.1:0-344 GCA_964242675.1 uncultured Chitinophagaceae bacterium | reverse complement strand
CCATCTCAAATTTTGAATTTGAGATGGCTTTTTTAAGATAATCTTACTTATTAGTACCCAGGATTTTTTACAAGATTAGGATTAACATCCAACTCAGCTTGAGGTATAGGCAATATTCTTCTAAAATCAGTATACGGAATGGTCCTTGCTGCGGAAGGATAATTAGCACTTCGTACTATATCACGTTTTAAACGTTGTAAGTCTAAATACCGCTGTCCTTCAAAAGCCAATTCTCTCCGTCTTTCTGCAATAATAGCTTCAAATAATGCAGACCCAGTTGCAGTAATTGCTGCAGCATTTCTTCTTGATGTAATATAATTAATGTAAGTCAGTGCATCTGCTGC
>CAXTDG010000469.1:0-4365 GCA_964242675.1 uncultured Chitinophagaceae bacterium | reverse complement strand
GTGGTTTACCAAAAAATGCTCCCATAGCCGGTGCCGCCGAATGATGGTCAGGGCTAGTTTTTCACCATCGTCTGTTAGCTGTACGCCGTAGTATTTTTTGTAAAACAGTAGCCCTTTCGCCTCCAGCTTTTTCAGCATATCGGTAACGGAAGCAGGCTTTGTTTGTAGTGCCGTTGCCAGATGATTGGTCAGCACACTTTCGCCACTTTGCTGCTGATGATAAACGGCTTTGATGTAGTTCTCTTCTGCTGTTGTGTACATATTTCTTTGTCTTAAGACTGCCTTATTCACTATTTTTTCTACGCCTTTAGCCTTGTATTACAATTTTTTTTATCGCTCAACGTTTGGTAGATCACTTACCTGAAATGGTTGATTTTTAAAAATGAAAATCATTGCGGGTAAGTACTTTTCCAATATTTTTTTACAAACCAAACAAATTTATTACGAAGGGCAGAATAAAAGTTTAGGCAAAGCTAAAAATTTTTAAGCCACAACAAACGTTTGTGAAGGCTTACGGCATGGTGCTTGCCAAGCAGGCGCATTAACGTAACAAAGCCGTTTATTTTGTAATCCCTATTTTCGGCCCTTCTTTAAACCAAGTACTACAACTTATGGATTTTAAAAAGTTTGAAGTTCCTTACGAGGTAAATCCCCTGTACAAAACCAAAGCTGCTTATTTCAGCATGGAGTTCGCTGTACATCAACCTCTCAAAATATATAGTGGCGGGCTAGGCTTTCTTTCCGGCAGCCATATGCGTAGCGCTTACGAGCTAAAGCAAAACCTGATTGGTATTGGCATCCTCTGGAAATATGGCTACTACGACCAGGCCCGCAACCAGGACCAAACCCTGCAGGTGCAGTGGAATGAAAAGATTTACAATTTCCTGGAAGACCACGATATTAAGTTCCAGATTCCTATCCACGATACGCCGGTTTGGGTAAAGGCCTGGTACCTGCCACCAACTACCTTCAATACCGCTCCCCTGTTTTTCCTGAGCACCGATTTGCCGGAGAACGATTACGTTTCGCAAACCATTACCCACCGCCTGTACGATGCTAATACGGCTACCAAAGTGGCGCAGTTTATTTTGCTGGGTATTGGCGGAGCAAAACTGACCGACGAATTAGGATTCAATCCAGATGTATATCATTTGAATGAAGCCCACGGTGCCAGCAGTATTTTTTACCTGATGGATAAATTTAAATCTAAGGAAGAAGTACGGAAGCGCCTGGTGTTTACTACGCATACACCGGAAGAAGCCGGCAATGAAAAACACGATATTAATCTGTGCGATAAAATGAGCTACTTCTACGGCATGCCGCTGGAAGAAGTTCGGGAAATAACCGGCACTACCGATGATCGTTTTAATCACTCATTGGTAGCCCTGCGTTTTGCCCGTCTGGCTAATGGCGTAAGCCAATTGCATGGCGAAGTAAGCCGTGAAATGTGGGGACACTATGAAGGTATTTGCGAAATAAAAGCCATCACCAATGCCCAGAACTATACCTACTGGGGTGATAAAGAACTATACAAAGCCAAAGACGAAAAGAACGACGCTGCCTTTGACGAACGCAAGAAATCGCTGAAGAAACAAGGTATGGAAGTAGTGGCCGACCAAACCGGTAAAGTGATGGACCCGAACGTGTTGACCATAGTATGGGCACGTCGTTTTGCAGGCTACAAACGTGCTGGCCTCATTACCGCTGATACGGCCCGTTTTGAAAAACTGCTGAGCAATATCAAATACCCGGTGCAGATTGTATGGGCTGGTAAACCCTACCCGGTTGATTATCCTGCTATCAGCGATTTCAATTACCTGGTGAACCTGAGTAAAAAATATGCAAACGTAGGTGTATGCGTTGGCTATGAATTGAGCCTGAGCCGTACGCTGAAACAAACCAGCGATATCTGGTTAAACAACCCTCGTGTACCCCGTGAAGCCAGTGGCACCAGTGGCATGACGGCTGCTATGAACGGATCAGTAAACTTCAGTACCGATGACGGCTGGATTTGCGAATTTAACAAGCAAGGCGAAAATGGTTTTGTGGTTCCGAACCCTGGCTATGATAAAATGACAACCGCTGAGCAGGACAAATACGATCTGGATAAATTGTATGAAATACTGGAAGGTGAAATTTTACCGCTCTATTACGACAATCCAGATGGCTGGCGTAAAGTGGTGCAACAAGGCATGAGCGATGTTCGCTATCAGTTCGAGAGCAACCGCATGGCCGATGAATATTATAAGATTATGTACGACGGCAAATAACGTTTTGTAATTTAATTGAATCCCACAGCTTGATTGCTGTGGGATTTTTTTGTGAACAGAAACGAATCCGTTCTTAGTAGTTAACCCCTAACCAATTCCTAATAGTAAGACTAATCAAAGTTGAATAGATAGTGTAATCCATTATTTTCGCTTTTGCCAAAACCGTATTCATCTTGCCCTTGAAACAAAAGTTCTTTCCGTGGCTTATGTCTGGAAAGCGTATCACTTTTATCTGGTTTTTACTTACGCTGGTAGCAGTAGTGCTAGAACTGCTACGCCACAGGTACAACAATTATCTAATCTACAAAGGCGTTTTTACGCATATAGTTCAGCAGACTAATTTGTACACAGCTTACCCATCCGAGTATTTCGATACAAACCACTACGGGCCGCTGTTCAGCCTCATTATTGCACCGTTTGCTTTACTGCCCAATTCTGTAGGTGTCATTTTATGGGCACTTGCCAACGCTGCTGTTTTGTATTGGGCTATTTCACTGCTGCCTATTGAAAAAAACAAAAAGCAAATCATCCTGCTTTTTTCTGTGGTTGAACTCATGACATCAATACACAATGTCCAGTTCAACCCCACAGTAGCAGCAATGTTGATACTGAGTTATGTAATGGAAGAAAAGGAGCAGGATATCTGGGCAACCCTTTTTATAGCAATAGGCTTCATGGTAAGACTGTACGGCATTGGCGGTATTGCTATCTTCTGGTTTTCAAAACACAAAGTCAAATTTGTAGCAAGCTTTATAGGCTGGTTAGCTGTTCTTTTCGTGTTGCCAATGAGCATTTCTTCACCCAGATTCATTGTTCAATCTTACCAGGATTGGTATGAAGCATTGGTAGAAAAAAATGTACAGAACAATGTGGTGGCAGGCGATAATATGCAGGACATTTCTGTATCCGGTATGGTCAAGCGGATATTCAATCTTCCAGCGTTTAGCATAAGCTGTGTGCTGGTACCCGCAACACTTATTTTTGGTGCTGCATTTCTGCGGATAAAACAATATGCTGCCAGTGGTTTTAGACTTATTATACTGGCTTCTATACTACTGATGATTGTGTTGTTTAGCAGTTCTTCTGAATCGCCAACTTACGTTATTGCAGTGGTAGGTGTAGGCATCTGGTGGGCCGTTCAGGCTAATCCATCGTCCCGGCAGGTTGTTGCTTTAATGCTGTTTGTCCTAATACTGACCAGCTTTTCTGCTACCGACTTATTTCCTCATTTCATAAGGAAAGGATTCATCGTTCGCTTTGCCTTAAAAGCCCTTCCCTGTTTTGTAGTATGGTTAGTAGCCAGCAAGCAATTACTTACCAACAATTTTCTTAAACCTCAATCTACGCTGCGTTGAAAAAGGTTTCCATAGTAGTACCGGTACATAATGAAGAAGGCAATGTGAAAGTGCTCACAATTGCTTTACAATCCGTTTTTGTTACCCTGCAACAGAAGTACAATTTCGAAATTTTATTTGTTGACGACGGCAGTAAAGACCATTCTCTAAGTGTGATTCGAAGACTTTCGGAAACGTACCCAAACATTTTTTATATAAAACTGGCCCGCAACTACGGGCACCAGAATGCTATAAAAGCAGGTATTGATAACGCCACCGGCGACTGTATTATAACCATGGATGGCGACATGCAACACCCACCCTCCTTACTACCTGTAATGATTGAAAAATGGGAAGAAGGATATGATGTGGTGTACACCCGGCGGGTAGAAACGGCCAACATAAGCTGGTTTAAACGGAAAACATCAGAGTGGTTTTACAAAATAATGAACCTGCTTACGGAGGTGAAACTGGAGGAAGGAACCGCTGACTTTCGGTTGATAGATACTAAAGTTGCAGATATTGTTAGAAAGACGAAAGCCGCTGAATTATTCTTACGTGCCCTGGTAAGGCTTACTGGTTTTGAACAGTATGCCTTGGATTATAAAGCAGAGGAAAGATTTTCAGGTAAAAGCAAGTTTGGTTTAAAAAAAATGGTTCGCTTTGCATTGCAAGGCATTACAGCGTACAGCAGTAAACCATTACATCTTGCTGCCTACCTGGGATTGATTTTTTCCTTTAGCGCCCTCATATACATGCCT
>CAXTDG010000468.1:0-4372 GCA_964242675.1 uncultured Chitinophagaceae bacterium | reverse complement strand
GTATTACAACACATTCAAAGTGCAGCAAGCTTACCCGTTCGGCTTTGGGATGAGTTATACCAGTTTTACCTACAGCGGCCTAAAACTGAGTAGTACTACTTTTAATAAAACCATTACGGCTACTGTTTTTGTAAAAAATATGGGTAGCATGGCTGGCAAAGAAGTGGTGCAACTGTACATCAGCGCCCCGACCGATAAACTGCAAAAACCTGTTGAAGAACTGAAAGGCTTTGCCAAAACCCGCCTGCTAAAACCGGGTGAATCGCAAACGCTCACTTTTACCATCAAGCCTTTCGACCTGGCTTCTTACCACACGGATGCTGCGGCTTGGTTGGCTGATGCCGGGCAATATTCAGTGAAAATTGGTGCTTCCTCTGTAGATATGAAAAGCAGTGCGGTATTCAGTTTGCCAGCGGCTATCACAGTGCAAAAGACGCATGATGTGTTGAAACCACAGGTAAGCTTTACTGAGATGAAGCAATAGTTTTTCTCATTACAACTTAACAACCTTTCAATCAGTTTCCTTATTATCTTGCTTCAAATTTAAAAATAATGGCTTTGTTTAAATCCGGGAACCCGGTTCTTTCTGACAAAACGTTTGGCAACTTATCAAACACCACTACTGATGCCGGCGTAATGACTATTAGTGGTACGCTTAATAAATTTGGCTTTACCGCACTTATGCTTATTGCAGGTGCTGCTTTTTCATGGGTAGCTGTTTATGAAAATGCATCTTATGCTCCTATCCTTATGTGGGGCGGTTTAATCGCAGGTTTTGTTCTGGCATTAATCATCAGCTTCAAACCAACTACAGCACCTATGCTGGTACCTGCTTATGGTGTACTGGAAGGTTTATTTCTGGGTGGTATTTCGGCCATGTACAACTTCGTTTTCGAAGCCAAAATGCCTAATATCATTACCAACGCAGTAGGCCTTACTATTGCTACGGTTATAGCTATGTATTTCCTGTACAAATTCCATGTTATCAGGGCTACCCAGCGTTTTAAGTCTATCATACTTACGGCTACAGCAGCTATTTGTTTATTCTATGTTATTGTAATAGCTGCCCGCTTCTTTGGTGCTGAAGTAGCCTTCATGCATGACTCATCGCCACTAGGTATTGGTTTAAGCTTACTTATTGTAGGTATTGCTGCCATGAACCTGATTATTGACTTTGACAGAATTGAGCAAGGTGCTGAAAACGGTGCTCCTAAATACATGGAGTGGTATGGTGCTTTTGGGTTGATGGTTACCATTGTTTGGTTGTACCTGGAAATCCTGCGCCTGCTAAGCCGTTTCGCTAGCCGTGATTAATATCACAGCATACGCTTAAAGATCAATAGCTTTTTAAAGACCCTTGCCCTAATCCGGCAGGGGTCTTTATCTTTCCGGCCCCTAACCGAAAGTTTGTATCCTATGCAGATACCACCCTCTTCTAAAGTCATTATTCTTACGGCCCCTTCCGGCGCTGGTAAAACCAGCATTACCCGCTACCTGCTGGAGCAGCTCTCAATGTTGCAATTCTCTATTTCGGCAGCTACCCGGCAGCCCCGTGCTGGTGAACGGGATGGAATAGATTACCACTTTTTGAGCGTAGCAGATTTCCAAAAAAACATACAGGATGATGCTTTTGTAGAATGGGAAATGGTGTACGAAGGCAAATACTATGGCACTTTAAAGTGGGAACTAGAACGCATCTGGGTCTTGGGTAAAATACCGCTGCTGGATATTGATGTAAAAGGTGCTATTCATGTGCAAAAACAATTTCCGGCCAATTCGTTATCGCTGTTTATACAAGCCCCTTCGGTAGAGGAACTAAAAAAGCGGCTGGAAAGCCGGGGAACCGAAACGCCGGAAAGTTTGCAAACCCGTGTCAGTAAAGCTGGTTACGAAATGAGCTTTGCTCACAACTTTGACCAGATAATTGTGAACGATGATTTAGCCACAGCACAGCAGGAAGCGCTGCAAATGGTGCAGCGGTTTTTAAAAGGCTAATAAGTAGAAATGATGCTTTAAGCTTACGCATAAAATTAAGCAACTATTTTCCTTAAAATCTTTGTTCCCTTTTGTGCAAACTTGTCTACCTATGTAGCAAAAGAAGATTGTGATGCCTTTTCAAAACAAAACTATTTTCATTACCGGAGCTACCCGTGGCATTGGTAAAGCCATTGCCTTACGACTAGCTCAGTCGGGTGCCAACATTGTAATTGCTGCCAAAAGTGTAGAAGAGAATCCTAAACTAGGTGGCACTATTTATACTGCTGCTGCTGAAGTAGAAGCTGCTGGTGGTAAAGCTTTGGCCATTCAATGCGATATTCGTTTTGAGGAGCAGATACAAGCTGCCGTGGCACAGGCCTTTGAGCAATTTGGCGGTATAGATGTGCTGGTAAATAATGCATCAGCCATCAACCTCTCTTCCATTGATAGCATTGATGCAAAGCGCTACGACCTGATGCAGGACATCAACGTTAGAGGCACTTACCTAGTAAGCCAGGCTTGCCTTCCCTACTTACGCAAAGCAACCAATCCACATATTCTTACACTATCTCCGCCCATTAATCTTACTGAAAAATGGTTTACTAAACACACAGCTTATACGCTAAGTAAATACAGTATGAGCATGGTAGCTTTTGGCCTGTCGGCTGAACTAAAAAGAGATAAAATTGCCAGCAGTTGCCTTTGGCCTAAAACCACCATTGCTACAGCAGCAGTAAACAATTTATTGGGCGGCGAAATGCTGATGAAGATGAGCCGCAAACCGGAGATAATGGCCGACGCAGCATTTACCATTTTGCAAAAACCATCGGCTGAAACCACAGGGCAGTTTTTTATTGATGAAGAAGTATTGCGGCAGGATGGCGTAACCGATTTCGATCAATATGCAATTACACCCGGTGGCAGGCTGTATCCTGATTTGTTTCTGTAGAAACGCACGGCTATGCATCTCTAAACCTAACCCAAATCTTACATTCTATAACTACCTGCAAAGACGCACAGCCATGCGTCTCTACAACTGATTGATTACTTTTGCCCTTTAAACGACCGATTAAATTTTGATAGAAAAGAAACATACTACCGCACCAGAGGTAAAAGCTATACTGGTGGGACTGATACAAAAAAACCAAACCGACGCCCAAACACAAGAATATTTGGATGAACTGGCTTTCTTGGCGGAGACCGCCGGGGCTATCACCATCAAGCGGTTCTGGCAGCGCATGGACCACCCGGATAAAGCCACGTTTGTGGGAAAAGGTAAACTGGAAGAAATAACCGCTTTTGCCAAAATGAAAGATGCCGGGCTGCTCATTTTTGATGATGAACTTACCGGTTCGCAAATCACCAATATTCAGAAAGCTACTGGCGTAGATACCATTGACCGCAGCGATTTGATCCTCGACATTTTTGCCCGCCGGGCCCGTACGGCGCAGGCCCGGGTGCAGGTGGAACTGGCACAATACCAATACATTCTCCCCCGCCTGCGGGGCATGTGGAGCCACCTGGAACGCCAGGGAGGCGGAATAGGTAGCCGTGGCCCTGGGGAAACGGAAATAGAAACGGACCGACGGATTGTGAAGGATAAAATTTCGCTGCTGCGGACCAAGTTGAAGGAGATTGATAGGCAAGCCAGCACCCAACGGCAGGAACGGGGCGAATTTATACGGGTGGCCCTGGTGGGCTATACCAACGTTGGCAAAAGCACCCTAATGACTTTGTTAAGCAAGAGCGATGTATTTGCCGAAAACAAGCTGTTTGCCACGCTGGATACCACTACCCGTAAAGTAGTATTTGATGCCACGCCGTTTTTGCTGAGCGATACGGTAGGATTCATCCGCAAGTTGCCGCACCACTTGGTGGAGAGCTTTAAAAGTACACTGGATGAAGTGCGGGAAGCTGATGTGCTGCTGCATGTGGTAGACATTAGCCACCCGCAGTACGAAGACCAGATGGCTACGGTAAATAAAACGCTACAAGACCTAGGTGCATTTGAAAAACCTATCATTACCGTGTTCAACAAAATGGACCTGTACGAGGAAAAAACTTTTGACGACTGGCTGGAACCCACTGTGAAGGCCCAGATGGTGCAAGACCTGCAGGCCCGCTGGAACCGGGAAACGAATTACAATGCTATCTTCGTTTCCGCTACCGAAAAGTTGAATATTGATGGCCTGCGGCAAACGATCTTGGATAAAGTAAAAGAGTTGTATGCCATTCGGTATCCGTATAAAACGAATTTTTATGCATAAAGCAGCATCTTAAGTTCTTGTTCATGCACCTCAACCACTTGAATCTTACCGTTTCGGATGTAGCCTCAACAGCGGCATTTTTCGAAAAGTATTTTGATTTTACCTGCGTTGATCAAAAAGGAGAAAAC
>CAXTDG010000467.1:0-4376 GCA_964242675.1 uncultured Chitinophagaceae bacterium | reverse complement strand
CAATTAAGACAGTTTATAAATTAAGTTCATCGGTTTATTCGTTCACACGTTCTGATGATTTGAGCTGAAAACTAACTTAAATTATTCCCTGACTTATACCGCTATAAAATAAATAGAACCAAATTCAAACCGAATAACGAGTGAACTTGTGAACAAGTGAACTGACAAACCTGAAAAAATGGAAGAAGAACAAATTTTTGAGCAACGCACCGACCTTAGCCAATTGAATGGTGCTGTAATGGCTATGCGGCAGAACATTGGCAAAGTAGTAGTTGGTCAATTTAAAATGGTTGACCTGATTATTGCTGGTCTGTTGAGCGATGGTCATATTCTGATTGAAGGCGTTCCTGGCATTGCCAAAACACTGATTACAAAATTGCTGGCAAAAAGCCTGTCCGTACATTTTAGCCGTATACAATTTACGCCTGATCTGATGCCAAGTGATGTATTAGGAACTTCGGTTTTCAATCCGAAAGAAGCACAGTTTCAATTTAAAAGCGGCCCGGTATTCAGTAACATTGTTTTGATTGACGAAATCAACCGGGCCCCGGCCAAAACACAATCGGCCTTATTTGAAATAATGGAAGAACGGCAGGTAACGGTAGATGGAATTACCTATCCCCTTCCTCCACCTTTCATTGTGCTGGCCACGCAAAACCCGATAGAGCAGGAAGGAACCTATCGCTTGCCAGAAGCACAACTCGACCGCTTTCTATTTAAACTAGATATTGGCTACCCCAGCCTGCAGGAAGAAATACAAATACTGCAAATGCAGCAGCATGAAACAGCCGCTGAACTATTACAAGGGGTACAACCAGTATTGAATGCACAAGATCTGGAACATTATCGCTCCATGGTTAAAAAACTGGCGATAGAACCAAAGCTGATTGAATACATTGCCAAACTGGTAAATGCGACCCGCAACAATTCGTCATTATACCTGGGCGCTTCACCACGGGCTTCACTATCCATTTTGAAAGCATCAAAAGCCATTGCGGCCATTCGGGGGCGAGACTTTGTAATACCAGAAGACATACTGGAAGTGGCACCGCATGTGCTGCGCCACCGTATCATCCTTACCCCCGAAAAAGAAATGGAAGGCACTACGCCAGATGAACTAATTCAACGATTGATACAAGGGATTGAGGTGCCGAGGTAGAGTAAAAATATACAATGAAAATCAGAAAAAGTGATGATTATAATGAAGCATAATATTATTTAATAATTTTAAATAATACGTTTTTTACTTAAGCTATAACTTGCTTGTAAGCTTTACCACCGGTGTATTTTGTCATGCTTTTTTTATCCGAAACCTTGCTTCTATAGTAAATATAAGTCATTAGTATTATAAGCAAATATGAAATAATATTAAATGTTGTATGATGATCGGCAAATCTATTTACATGCCATCTTTCATTATATGCCAATAACAATATGGCCACTCTAATACAGTTAATAAGCCATAGTGCTATTGCACCTATGACGCACCAAAATACAGTTCTTTTCCAACAATTACCTTGCGCTATGACAAATGCTAACCAAAAGCTTGTAACGCCATATCCTACACACGGAAATCCTA
Source organism: uncultured Chitinophagaceae bacterium (assembly GCA_964242675.1). Lineage (GTDB taxonomy): Bacteria > Bacteroidota > Bacteroidia > Chitinophagales > Chitinophagaceae > JAZKFT01. Next base: position 2,797 of record CAXTDG010000467.1, on the reverse strand, counting down.
CTGATACATAAGCTCCAGTGTAAGATTTCACAACATAGGTATCTGTTATATAACAATCAACTCCAAATATCTGTGCAATAATCTGGGATGTATGTACTATAGAACTCCTTACCCAAGAAATATAATCTAAATGCTTTGTCAAAAAATCACTGTAAATTAATCCTTGCCGATCTGTAATGGCTATATATCCTAAATTAAAATAATAAAATACGGTAGTTAATATTATAAAAGTCAAAGCAAATTTGATATCTATGAAATTTGATAATGACTTATTCAATTTTTGTATTGCTGACATTCGGCTATAAATGTTTTAGACTTAATAGTAAATTATTACAACAGCCCGCTGAGAGCGGGCTGTTTGTAAGCTTGTTGTTGAGGCTACTTTTCCAGTTGATTTTGTTGTTCCTGTTCATTTGCTTTTTTAGCGTCGTATTTCTTTTTAGCGGCATAGCCAATGCCAGCGGCTATCAGCAGGCTCAGGCCCCCGTCAATGGGTACGCTTCCGCCCGGATCGCCCCCCGGATCGCCCGGGCCCTGGGCCTGCGCCAGGCTACACAAGCCACTTAGTATTACTACCGTCAACAGTCTTCTCATTTTGGTTTGAATCTTCATAACAATTGCTATTTATGGGTTTTTATTTGGTTGCGCTGTTTTAGCAGTTTCCTGCTGCTGCCAGTTGTTCTGCAACCGCCAGCAGCAGGGAAACTTTGATAAGGGAATAATTAATTGATTAAGAGCGTGGTAAACAAACATGGGGTATGGAGGTGCGTAGGGTAAGTAAGGATAAGTGAGGTTACTACTCTTACTGCACCAGTATCTGCACACTGGATCTGGTGGTACTGCCGGTGATCTGTAACTGGTAGGTGCCGGGCAATAGTTTCTTATCCAGCGTCATTGGCACAGCTGCCGTACCGCCATTGTGCATTACTTTTTGCTCCACTACCGTGCTGCCTGCACTGTTCAGCACTGCTACCCGATAGCTGCCGGCCGGCTGGTTGCTAAACTGTAGCGATAGTGTTCTGCCCACCAGCGGGTTGGGATAAGCGGTAATGGTAGTGCTGCTGCTGGTGCCAGTGTTAACCGCAACAGGGGCCTGCAAGCCTTTATCGCTGCGGGAGAACACGATGCTGAAGCGATCAGAGCGGGCAGAGGCAGCGGCCGGGGTGATGGTGAACTTCACCTGCGATACCTCTTTTAAGCTGATAGCGGTGGTAATGCCCAGGTACTTATCTTTCAGGTAAGCATATAAGCCGGTGGCTGACAGGTTTACCGGGTTGATCTGCAGCACATAGGTCTGTGCGGTGGTATTCCACAGTTTCAGTCCCAGTTCATCGCCTTCTACCGGTACCTGCCTTCTTTCAATAGACAGGGACTGCTCGCCGCCGGTGGCTATGCCCAGGTTTTCCTGTACGTTGGCGGGTTTTACCGCATCCAGCTCATCCAGCTTGTTGGAGTAGCGGCTGCTGAAGGAGGCGAAGGCTTCATCCAGCGTGGTATAGGTGCGGTCGCTACCAACCGTTTGCAGGCTTACCCGCAGGCCCTGGCCCTGGGTAGGATCCTGGAATACGGGGGCATTAGAAGGTGTACTGCTACCACCATTACCACCAGCTGTTCTGAACACATCTGTTTCGGCCGTATTGGACTTGTCGCTTTCTTTGATAGTAACGCTACCTGGTGTACCGGAAGCGCTGGGGAATACCAGGAAGCCCTGACCACTTTGGATGAACTGGCTTTCCGGTGAGATGGCATTGCTGCTTACGTCGTAGGTGGTGCCGTTGAAGCTAACCGTTACATACGCTCCTACGCCATTGGCACCGCCAATCTTAGGATCCCACAGGTAGAAGGTGTTGGTAACACCGCTGCGGGTGATGGTGGCAAAGTTGATAGGAGAAGCAAACGGATTGGGCACCGCCGTAAAGCCGGTGGCAGCAACAGGGAATACCTGATCGCCTACTTTCAGCGGGCCAACGCTTCTGAGCGTGGTATTGCCCGGTGTTTGATCTACAGGGATGGTTACGTTATTACGGTTGCCATAAACGAAGGTCATATAAGCAGCTGCATTAACAGCCGTGGCATTGGTATTGGCAATGGGTACCCAGCCGGAAGTATTGCTGTAGGTCTTCATGGAAGAGACAGCACCGGGGCTTTGGTCAAAGCCGTTGGCTACGCTGCCGCCGGTCATGAAGGTACCGAAGTTAGGTACGGGGTTAGACGTAGTGGTAACAGCGCCTTCCTGCCAGGCAGACTGGATGGTTTGTGCACTGGTAACAGGAGCACATAGAATGCGCCAGGCCCGGCGGGCAGGAATGTAGCGTTCTACGGTTACGTTGCCGGAGATAACGCCGGTGATGGGGTTGACCCGGGCGGTGTTGGCGGCATTACTCTTCAGGGTTAAGAGGTTGTTGGTATTAAGGGTGCCATTGGCAATGGTAAGGGTATTGTAAATGCTAACGGCCTGCGAACCGATGGTGGCGGAGGCGCCGGTGCCGGTACGGTTGAGGGTGAGGCGGAAGAGGTTGCCATCCCCGGGGGTGAAGTTGAGGGTACCGGCATCGCCGCCGGTGGTGCCGGTAACGATGAGGGTGGAGGTAAGGGTGCCGGTGAGGGTACCGCTACCCGAGAGGCCGGCTTCGGAAAGGGTGAAGTTGTTGAGTTGCAGCTGGCTGCCGGCGGGGTTGACGATGAGGCCGCCTACTGTCCAGTCATTAGTCAGGGTATATATACCGGCACGGTTGGCCAGGTTGAACGTTTTGCCGGCGCCAAAGTCTGGCGGGTTGGCTCCACTGCCGTCGGGGTT
>CAXTDG010000466.1:0-4388 GCA_964242675.1 uncultured Chitinophagaceae bacterium | reverse complement strand
CACCAGCCAGTTAGCATCGTTAAGTGCCTGCCAGAAAATATGGCCTGGTGAAAAACTGGTTGCCTGCGGGTGTTTCTTTAAAGTTGGATTCAGTACTGCATATTTCAGCAGCATGTTTTTTACCAGCGTTGCATACTTTATATCACCCGTAAAATTGTAGAGCAACCCGCTGTTGAACATCAGCGTATAATTGCTCTTATGCTTATCATGTGTATAGCCACCAGCCGGGTCTTTTGGAAAGGGAACATCTACCTCTTTTCCCAGCCATTTATCAACGTCTTTTTTCAGATCGTTATAAGAGGCATTGAGCAAAGGATATTTGGGAATTGATGCTTTTACTGCATCAAAATCAGCCTTAGTAGAAAACGTAACCGGGTGCTGAGCAATAGCGCCAAAAGTAAAAAGGCAATAAAAGATAATAAGCAACAATCGCATCGTAAATCGTTTAAGCTAGATGGCTGACATCTTTGAATCAGGAATAAAAAGTGAGCCGTTGGCCGGTTAAAAGTAGAGTGATAAAAACGTTGCTGCCAAATAAATTACCGGCAACGTTCCCGGCAACGCTGCCGGTAATTTCGGTAAGAATTCTTATAGATTTGTTTTCCTAAACGATTGCCACATGAGCAAACCTGCCACCATTAAAGACATTGCCCGGCAGCTCAATATTTCTACTTCTACCGTATCAAGAGCCATGCGAAATGCTGCCGATGTAAAGCCGGAAACAAAAGCTGCGGTACACCAGCTTTCCGAGCAGCTACAATACCAGCCAAATAAGCTGGCATTGAGCCTGCAGCAAAATCAAACGCATACCATTGGTGTTATTGTTCCTAACCTGGATTATGTGCTGGCTACCATGGTGAAAGGAATTGATGAAGTGGCACTGGAAGCTGGCTACACGGTAATGGTTTGCCAGAGCAATGAATCGTTTGGCAGGGAAACGCTGAATGCCCGCAGGCTAATGAATAGCTTGGTAGATGGATTTATTATTTCGGTCTCCAGCGAAACAAAAGTGTTCGAGCATTTTCAAAAGATTCAGCATAAGAATATCCCGATGGTGATGTTCGACCGCACTAGTCCGCATCTCAGTTCACCTAAAGTAATTTTGGATAATTACAGTGGTGGCTACCAAGCTACTGAACACCTAATTACACAAGGCTATAAACGCATTGCTATTTTGGCTGGCCCTAAGAACTTAACCATTAGCAATCAGCGGCTCGAAGGCTATCTAGCAGCATTGAAAAAGCATAAAATAAAAAGCACTCCCGAATTAATTGCTCATTGCGAATTCAACCAGGAATTTGCTTACAACGCCACCCTTGATTTATTGCAATCTAAAAAACGACCCGATGCCATTTTTACCGTTAGTGATCGGATGGCAATTGGCGCCATGCTGGCGATTAAAGAAAAAGGATTGCTGATGCCGAAAGATATTGGCCTAGTGGGCTTCAATAATGAACCGGTTACAAGCCTTGTTACACCCACCATTAGCAGCGTAGAGCAACCTGCTTTTGAGATGGGAAAAACCGCTGCGAAACTCTTTATCGAACAACTACACAAAGGCGACGAGGATAGGGAAAATGTAGAGATCGTTTTGAAGCCTAAACTGATTGTAAGAGAGTCGTCGTTATTGCGGCGTAAGTGATTAGGAGATCGTTTATCATTTACCCAATGCAAAAGCCGGTTGCTATTGTAGCAACCGGCTTTTGTCTCAACCCTCAATAGGACAAGCAAGCTTAAGAAAGTTTCATGCTTTGCTGATAAACGATTCCAAAACGATCGGTTGCTTTTACGGTAATTTCTTTTGCCGATGGAGATGGTGTAGCCAGAAACAGGTGGTCGGTAGTAACAGGTTCTACCCATTTATGATGCTGCGGTATTTCGGCACCTTTGTACAGCGCTACTGCCTGCGGATCGAGGCCAATGTATTGCGTCATCTCCCCTTTTGCCTGGCCATCTTCCATCCATTCTATTTTCCATTTCGGATCCCAGTTCCATACGTTGGCAGCTACTTCGGTTGGCTTTTCGGGTATAGCGCCTTTTGTATGGATAGTTAACTGGTGGTCCTTATCAAACCCAACAGATTTGTAGTCCCAGCTAATATCATTGCCATTTACCTGATATACGGCATAGCCGCTAGGCGTACCATCGCCGCAAATAGGGCCGCTCCACCAGGCACCGCAAACAGTACCATGGTTGTGTTCCATCATATTGTCTTTTTCCCAGTTTTCATTGTAATGCGTATGCCCGGTCATAAAGTGAACTTTATAATCCTTCAACATAGCAAAAAGGGCCTCCCGGTTGCTGGTCATGCTGCCTAGTTTTTCTTCTTTAGCGTCGCCGGTATCGGAAATTTTGTTGTACACTGGTATGTGCAGGCTTACTACCAGGGTACTGCCTTTCGGCACATTCTGCAGGTCTTTTTCCAGCCATGCAAACTGGTTTTCGGCCAGGTAACCAATGTACTGATGAGCCAGCCCAATGAAGAACACATTATCCAAAACAACGTAGTGTATTTTGCCCCGGTTGAAGGAATAATAAGTAGGCCCAAAGTTCTGTTTGAAAGTTACCTGCGATCCATCATCGGTACGGGCCGTATAGTCCTGGTCGTGGTTGCCAATGAGCTGGTAGTAAGGAATGCCCGTTACTTCCACTGCTTTTTTATAATCAGGAAACAACTCGAAGTGGTCAAATACCAGGTCGCCTACGGCAATGCCAAATACGGGTTGAGCTCCTAATGTGGCGATGGTGGCTTTTGTATCGGGTGCAGAAATGGAAATGAGTTGTTTGGCTTCGCCTTTACCTTGTATCTGCGTATCTCCCCACACAATGAAGGCGTGTTTATCATCGCCCTGCGGAATAGCGTTCAATACAAAATCAGCCCGCTGCTGCTGAGCGTTTTTATCTATTGTTTGATAAAATTGAGCAATGCCCTTTTGGTGCGGAATTTCGTAGCCGGAAGGGATGGATAAAAACACATGCTCAGCATTGTAATGCGATGCAAAACGGTACGTACCATCAGCAGCTGTGTGCACTACATTATAGCCATCGCTTACTGCTACTTTAGCAAGCCCTTTTCCGCCGCTGCTTACTTTACCACTAATATTTACATTGGTAAAATGACCACTCCCAACAGTGGATGCAATGGCCGGCAAAACCGGAGCAGCACTTAATAATCCCAGCCCTTTTAAAAAGTTTCTTCTCTGCACGTTATAACTGTTTAAAGTTTAAAGTTCTGAATAGCGGTATCGCAAATACAATCGAACTGGTCAATATTCTATTAACGAATCACCATTTAAGGTTATCGCTCATTACTTAATTACAGTCGATGTTCCTGCTGCTTCAATATCAGACAATACTGAGGTTTTAGTTAGCAATACATTGTTCTGGCTTCTCACTTTTGTCCAGCGGCCCAGCGTTGAGTTGTACTCGCCACCCAGCATATTGAAGTACCCTAAATCGGCAGTGTTGTAAACAAAAGAGATTGTGTTCGATCCACTTCTGTAAAACGGCTGACTAACAAGGGTAATAGGGTTTTTAATATCGTAGAAATCTGAGTTGGGAATGCGGTAGCCAATATTGCCCGTAAAAAGATTGCCACTGGTTCCAATAAATACAGCATCAACAGGTGCTGTAGCAGCAACAACGGTAGTACCGGCAAATACGGCTATGCCAGAGGCATTACCACTGTTAGCCAGCAAGCCACCGGTAGCGGTACCAAATCCATCGCCATTGCTGGTTGTATAGTCGAAAGCCCGTATCCAGTTGGCATTGGCTATACTGGTAGAAGCTGGCTTACCTTGAGAGGGAATAGCCGGGCCGTTAATTAGTTTGCCAGCGCCCCCTACATAAAAGAAAGTGCCTTTGGCCGCCGTGCCAGCTGTAAGATTGAACTTATACGTACGCATACCACCTGTGCCCCAGCCATTGGTAGGGTAGCCGTCGGGTAAAGAGGCACCGGCATTATTGGTAACCACTAATGAATAAGGGGTGGTGGCAAAATTGATGTCCTGCGTGGCTTTTAGCTGCACATATTCATAGTTGCCATCAGTACCAGCCGCATCACTCATAAATCCGGTAATAACAACAGATGTAACTTCTACAGAGGAACTTAGTGTAACAATATCGGCAGGTATACGAGGCCTGAACTGTGGCACTACCTGCTTGTTGGCATCTAACTTTCCGTACACAATGCCATAGTAGTTGGCACTAAACCGTAAGGTAGAATCGGCGAATGTGGCTCCGGCTTCTGTATGTAAATTCAGTTCGCCAAAACCATCGTTCAATACTTTGTCACCGGTTAGTTTTTCGGTAGGGGCAGGCAGTGGATTGAAGCCGCCTTTTACAATTACCGATAAGGTGCTTTCGTAATTATCCGGGTTGGCTAGTAT
>CAXTDG010000465.1:0-4394 GCA_964242675.1 uncultured Chitinophagaceae bacterium | reverse complement strand
TCTTTGAAGAACTGCTTAGCCGCTTATGCGAACTATATTATAGCCATCCGTTGGCAAAAGAAACCATTGGCGATGTATCATTTGCCGATGCCTATGGCTGGGAAAAGATTCAGCTAAATGAAAAAGAACCACAGGAAATTTTACCCCTTTAACCCACACGTATGACAGCAATGAAAGAAACCTGGAGCGGTACTGCTCCCAATCTGCAAGGGCAAACAATACCCATGCAGCTTTTTGGTAACGATGAAGTGGTAGATGCCGTGGTAATTGGTACCGGCGCTGGCGGGGCACCACTCATGGCCCGGCTGGCAAAAGCCGGACTATCAGTAGTGGCACTAGAAGCAGGCAAGCACTGGTCTGCCGAAAAGGATTTTTCTACCGATGAAGTAGACCAGGACAAATTATTTTGGAAAGATGAACGCCTGAGTGCCGGCAACGATCCCGTGGCTTTTGGAAACAATAATTCAGGTATTGGCGTAGGCGGCTCTACACTGCATTATACCGCTTATACGCCCCGGCCTATGGATGATGATTTTCACCTGCACAACGATTTTGGCGTGGGAGTGAACTGGCCCATTGGCTATCAGCACCTGGAAAAATATTTCGACGAAATAGAGCATTTTATAGGCATCAGCGGCCCGGCCGATTACCCCTGGGGCGAAAAGCGGAAAACGACTTATGCTTTACCACCCTTACCACTCAATGGCGCTGCTCAAATAATGGAACGGGGCTGTAAAGAACTCGGCATCAAAACATCGCCTGCGCCAAATGCAGCACTTTCAAAACCTTACTATCAGGAAGATGTAGGCTGGCGCAAAGCCTGCACCAACCGGGGCTTTTGCCAGGCCGGTTGCAACGTAGGGGCTAAGGGCAGTATGGATGTTACCTACATTCCCATGGCTATTCATTACGGTGCCGAGGTACGTTCCGAAAGTTATGTTACCGGCTTTGAGAAAAGTGAAGGAGGCAAAATCACAGCCGTCATTTACCAAAGAGGCGGTCAGGAATTCAGGCAAAAATGCAGTAATGTTTTTCTATGCGGGGGTGCTATTGAAACGCCTCGAATGCTGCTCATTCATGGTTTGGCAAATAATAGTGGGCAGGTAGGTAAAAACTTTATGGCGCATACCGGCATTCAGTTGTGGGGACAGTTTGACGAAATGATCCGCCCCTATAAGGGCATACCGGGCGGGCTCATTTCCGAAGATACGCATCGGCCAAAAGATGCTGATTTTGCCAGCGGCTATTTGCTGCAATCTATTGGGGTAATGCCAGTAACTTATGCCAGCCAGTTAGCCCGTGGACGCGGCTTGTGGGGTAAAGAATTGATCAACCACATGAAGGGCTATAACCAAACGGCTGGTATCAACATTTTAGGTGATTGCCTGCCTTACGATCACAACTTTTTGGAATTAAGCGATGAGCTGGATGAACGAGGTTTTCCAAAACCTCGTATCTGGTTTACGAATGGTGAAAACGAACGCAGTATGACCGCCCATGCTGAAAAAATAATGCGGCAAATATGGAGTGTTGGTGGTGCAAAAGAAATGTGGTCGTTCGACCGGAGTGCCCACATTATTGGTACCTGCCGCATGGGCAACGATGCGGCTACCAGTGTAGTAAGTGCGGAAGGTCGCAGTCATGATATTCCGAATTTATACATTTCCGATAATTCTACCTGGCCCAGTGCATTGAGCGTTAACCCGGCACTTACTATTATAGCGCTATCCCTCTTTACGGCAGATTGTTTCTTGAAAAAGAATAGCGCTACTTAAAAAATCCGGCAACCTGCTTTCGCAGTCATCAAACGAATGGAGGCTTTTCAGGCTGGCTACAGTTTGAGATAGCATTCCATCAAACAACATTAAATACCACAACAAACCGGTATGGCAGAAAAAAATTTTTTGAAATTAATACGGGAAAAGTATACTGATGGCACTTACCTGGGCGACCAGTTTGGTGGTGCTACCGGAGCTACGGGCAATGGCCTGCCAACTGACGTAGCAGGTAATTTTCTGTTTGCTACTGGTATTGAATGCTCCTATCCTACTATTGGCAATGGCACCATTCGCCGGGATTTGCTGGCAGAATGCGACCACTATAACCGCTACAAAGAAGACCTGGGCCTGGTAAAGGAAATGGGGTTGAAAGTGCTACGCTACGGATTGCCTTACTACAGTATTCATAAAGCACCCGGCAAATACGACTGGAGTTTTGCAGATGAAGCCATGGCCGAAATTAAGCGGCTGGGTATTACGCCTATTCTCGATCTGATGCACTTTGGCGTACCTGACTGGCTGGAAAATTTCCAAAACCCAGAGATACCGCTGCACTTTGCCGATTATGCTGGTGAAGTGGCCAAACGCTACCCTTGGGTACGTATGTACACGCCGGTAAACGAAATATATGTAACGGCCCGTGCCAGTGCAAAAGATGGTAACTGGAATGAGCAAAAAAAGGATGACCGTTCCTTTGTTACGGCCATGAAGCACATTGTTGCAGCCAGCATTATGGCTACTCATTGCATCGTACAACAGCGGCCCAACTCCATCATTATTCAAAGCGAATCGGCTGAATACATCCACGAAACGAAGACCGTACCATCGAAGGAAATCAAGCTCGCCAATCAGCAACGCTTCCTTTCGTTCGATTTGCTGTATGCCGTGCCGCCCGATGCCGACATGTTGTTTTACCTGATGGACAATGGCCTTACCCGTGAAGAGTACGACTGGTTTATGGCAGGCGAACCACCAGGCTACCAGATAATGGGCAACGATTATTATGGCCGCAACGAACGGATACTGATGCCGGATGGCAAGTTTGTAACGGCTGAAGATATAATGGGCTGGTACCAGATAACCCGTGAATATTACAACCGCTACAAGAAGCCGGTAATGCATACTGAAACCAATACATTTAGCTCCGAGCAGGCCCCGGCCTGGCTATGGAAGCAGTGGGTAAATGTGCTGCGGATGCGTCGGGAAGGCGTACCGGTTCTGGGTTTTACCTGGTATAGCCTGATTGACCAGATTGATTGGGACAGCAGCCTGGCGGAAAAAAATGGAAATGTAAATGCCTGTGGTTTGTACGACCTGGACCGTAAGCCACGGCCTGTATCGGAGGCTTATAAAGCACTGCTACAGGAGTATGGCCAAATTAGCCTGATGCCGCATGGCGAATTCATGGAAATAACCGAACGGGATGCCAGCCTGAAGACGGCAGTATAAAAATCTTGTTTTCACTTTTCACTATGTAATGAAATGGTGTGGTAGCAGCTGCTACTGCACCGTTTTGTTTTAATAGGATCGGCTGAACTTACTGTCTTCACGATGTTACTGCATAGCTAAGTCTTTTTTATTATCTGGGAGGCATCGTACAAGCATATCCGGCTATAGGCGGTGAGCAGCTAGCTGGTTTGCTGCCTTCTGTTTTACACTCCCGTTTGTTACACTTCCGTCATTGCAAAAAAGAAAGAAGCAAAGAAAAATTTGTGAAAGCTATTTTTACTTCGCCTACACAAACTTTTAGTTAAAGCAAATAACGCTATGCCTGAGAATCAAACGGAACAGTTAGACCGAAGGAAAAAAGAATTGGAAATTCTAAAACTGGAAAAAGAGAACCAAAAATTAGAAATTGAGCATGAAAAGTTACTATTGGAGAAGGCTGAACTTAAAAAGAAATGGTATCAAAAACCTCAATGGTGGTCTGCATTTGTTCCACTAATTATTGGTGCTGGCACAATTTGGATTGCTTTCTCAACGGGAATAATCAGTGTGCAGAGATTAACTAATCAAAAAGAAAACCTTGAGAAGAATATTGTGACTTTAAACCAACAGATAGCCAATAAAAATGCATCCTTAATTGTGATGTATAAGTCGGAAATAAATAATTATAATAACTGGATTGATTTGATGGAAGGAACAGGGCGAACCAAAGAAGTCCCCGAAATAAAAGCGACAAGAGATTTACTTCAAAAAGAATTAGATGAATTAAAAGCACAACAAAAATGACTTAATCATATGTAATTAAATTGCGTTTGGGAAATTGCTCGTAAAGAGTTGTGTCTTAAATTCATTAGTTTCCTATGTTTCTAAACCATTAATCCGTTCTTTTATTTGAAACTTTCAAAATATTCCTACTTTAATCGTTCCAAGAATATCAAAGTATTTCCGCTACCCTGATTTATTTCCCCGAAGCAACTTTATGGCCTGTTGTATAATCATTTTTTCAAAAACTATTTGGAATTTTGAATCATTTGCTTTCACTTTGCATTTCAAAGCACTTTTAATCAATCAAAACAAATTGTATGATCGCTCAAAACAGACGGCTTATGCTCATTGTCTTCGCAATAATTCTATTATTATCTGTTCCGCTAATAGCTATGCAGTTTACAC
>CAXTDG010000464.1:0-4408 GCA_964242675.1 uncultured Chitinophagaceae bacterium | reverse complement strand
TGGTTCGGATTGCGTTAATACACTGGCGTTGCCACCACACACTCAATGTTGATGCCCCCTACCCTTTTACAAACAAAACGAAGTCGTTTGTCACCGCTAGTTGCAAACTTGTAAGTTCCGGCAACGATGTTTTGTGTCCAATCCGGCGCTACGCCATAATTTACTGTAGCACCTAGGGTATCAGCTTCATACATCATTTGATAATCGCCCCTGGCGCCATTATTACCCTTAAAATTTACTACGAAACGGTAACTGCCCTTTTTAATATTCCGCATCACTATCACCAGCGAATCGCTGTTGATACCATCCGGATTCATAAAGGTGAAATTTTCTTTCCGGGGGCTACCGCCTTCGTTGTACCAGCGGAAGTTGCCGCTGGAGGAATTGTTGGCTACTGGTGGTGCGCCTTGTGCAAAACTGGGGATGCCGTAGCAGTACGCTTGTTCTGCCCATACTCTGTGATAGATCTGCGTGCGTTTATAAGCCGGGTTAAAAATCAAAGGCTTTTCTACTACATGTATAATACCGTTTCGCAGAATGATATCGCTGGAAACAAAGCTGTTGTTTTCATTAATCAGCTTTGGAGCGGCTAGATTAAAGTAGATCCAGTCCTGCCCGTCGAGGGTAGACACACAGCTATCGTATCGTTCAATTACATTAATGGTGGGAACCGCTGTATAAGGTTTGCCTCCACGGGTATAGCTACTGGAAAACCCGGCACCTGCCACAATATGATTCCGCATTAGGTAGCGAGTGCTGTCGTCGGTGAGGCTACTATAGTTGACACCAGCCTGCTGCAACGTAGTGTTGCTTTCTACAAACAGCGTAAGGCGAATACGGGAACCGAAAGCGTTGGTAAGGTTAGTAACTGTATCTGTAAGCCCGGCTTTTTGCAGCCCGGCAGAAAACTGGCTATACAGGTTTTGGTTCTGCGCCAGAAACTGGCCAATAGTCAGGATGGGCGGATCCAGCACTGCATCCATTTTGTGCAACAGGCCGTTGGAATATTCCTGGTCGGTCAAGTAAATATTGGCCTTACCATTTGCCACTGCATTAAATTTAAACCCTCTTGAAATATCGATGCTAATAAAATCGCCCCGGCCGGTAGAAACAGCTTGTGGGCCCTGTACAAATTCTGCCGCTTTCAGCCGTGTGGGCAAAATATGATAGGTCATAATGGTGGTAAGAGAGTCTTTGGCAAAAGCATCAAGGCCGCTTTTACCTACGTTTTTAAAAAAGGTTCTGAATGCATTATTGTCCGGCGCAAAAAAGGTGAAAGGCCCGTAGGTATTCAGCGTGGCGGCAAGTCCGGTTTTTTCGAGTGCCTGCACAGCTATACTCAACGAAGTATCATTCCTAATAGCATCCAGCATCTGTATGCTTCGGGTTTGCTCCTGGTAAGAAAAATCGTCCTTTTTACAGGCGTTTACAATCAGGCTGATGACCGTTACACCGGCAATCAATTTTGCCCAACTGGTAAAATGGCGGCGGGTGGATTGATATATTTTCATAAGGCACATTTTAAAGTATTAGCGAACCGGCTATTGATAATAAGGGTTTTGAATAAGGGCTGGGTTGCGGTTTAGTTCATCCAGGTAAATGGGGGAATACCAGCTCCGGGGGTCAATAATTCTGGCCCGTGTTTGTGCTCTTTCGCCTACTGAACGGCTTTGCACCACTCGGTTCACCAGAAAATCCGGGTTATTGTTGTTGGTAGCTACCCGCACCAGGTCGAACCACCGTTTTCCTTCTCCGCCCAATTCCATGGCTCTTTCCTTCATAATATATTCGGTAAAAAGGCCGGAGCTGGTGGTAGAATCAGCATTTACAGACAGTAGCCCGGCCCTTGCCCGTACGGCATCCAGCAGCGAAGCAGCTTCTATTTTTTGAGTACCGTCCAGGTGGGACTGTGCTTCAGCACACATTAGCATTACATCGGGTAGACGATACAAAATGAAGTTCGGGTCTTCGGTTGGCCGGGCAATATTGTTGGTATTTAACCCGGTATATTTCCAGTACAACCTTGCACCTGATTCAACATACGTATTGTTTTTGCCACGAATTATATCCGTTTCGCCAGTGAAATAATCGAATAACAGGTTGTTCATATTGAAAGCAGCCATCGTGCCTTTCAGGCTATTGGTTTCGTTCAGTGTATAGTCGTATTGAACTTCTATAATGCTTTCAGAAGTATTTTTCTGCGAAAAGATATTGAACCAGTTAGCCCCTGGAACCAGGGTGTACATACCACTATTGATTACTTTTTTGGCTGCTACTACCGCCTGCTGGTATTTGGCCCGCCACATATAAACATCCGTCAGCAAAGCATTTACTGCCCCTTTGGTAGCCCGGCCTTTCGTTTCCTGAACGGTAGTATAGGTTGTGGCAATAATTTGCTCGGCCCGTAGCAGGTCAGCTTCTACCTGGTTTAGTACCGTATCTGCACTTGATTTAGGAATACGAAAGGTTACATTGTCGTTGCTGGGAGCCTGTAGTACCAACGGTACTTCTTTAAAAGTGCGAACCAGATAGAAATAACCGAGTGCCCGCAAAAACAAAGCTTCACCCACAATTGAGTTGCTTTCTTCAACCGAGAAACGGCTGTCTAAAGCTGGGATTTGCGGTACCGCTTCTATCACAATATTGGCCCGGCCAATCATGTTGTACACATTAGCCCAGTTAGATGCGGCTCTTGTTCTGTCGAGCAGTTGGTAGTACACATAGGTAGCATCGGTATTGGTGGTTGCCGTTACCAGGTCGCCTCTAAACTCACCCCAGTTCAAAAAAGTAGTTGCACACGCCTGCAATCCATCGTACACACCCACAATGGCGGCAATAGCATCTGCCCGTGTTTTAAAGAAATTTTCTTTGGTTAATGAATCGTTCGGGGTTTGTTCCAGGTATTTTTTGCAACCGGTACCAGCCAGCACCACGCTGGCTAGCACTAACAGTAGTATTTTATTTTTCAATTTTTTGCGAAGCATTTTTCTGAGTTGTTTAGTTCATAACCTGACCGGTAGAAATTAGAACCGGGCATTAAGCGAAATAGTTAACCCTTTGGTTTGTGGGTTCAGGCCCCTATCAACCCCAATGAATGCTGGGTTGCTACCAATCTGAATTTCGGGGTCAGTGCCGGTGTAGTCGCTCCAGGTGTATAGGTTAGTACCCAGCAACGTTGCACTTAGGCCTTTTAGTTTGATACGCTTAACCCAATTGTTACTGAAATTATAAGTTACTCCTACGTTTTTCAGACGAGCAAACGAACCGTCCTCAATCCAGCGGCTCGAACCCTGAATGTTCCGGGTATCACCCCGCAATGCTCGTGGCATGCTGGTTACATCGCCTTGCTTACGCCAGCGTTGCAGGGTAGTAATGGCCTGGTTATCGGTGTTTTGCATACTTTCCAGCAGGTAGCGCATCCCGTTTATTACATCATTACCTTGCTGAAACAGGATAAAAAAGTTGAAGACGAAATTTTTATAACTGATGGTGTTGTTCAGTCCACCAAAATAGTTGGGGTTAGCATTTCCTACCAGTATCCGGTCCTGGTCGTTGATAATACCATCGTGGTTGAAGTCTTCATAAATAGCATCGCCACCTTTGAAGATGTTACCATTTTCGCTGGTAAGCCGCATGATGCGGGGTGTAACGCCGTCTAACTCATATACAGTATTTCCTTTGGCGTCATGCACTATTGCATCAGCATCTCTTGCATATACACCTTTGAAAATGAGACCGTAATAGGTACCCAATGCATCTCCCTGCTTCACCTGCGATCCAAAGCCAGAATAGCTATCTGTAAATTTCAGGGTACCGCCAGGCAATGAGGTCACCTGGTTTACATTACGGCCCAGGTTGAAGTTGGCGCTCCACAGCAAACCACCTGCTTTTTTAGGCCGGATGAAATCGTAATTCACAGTTACTTCTATACCCCGGTTCTGTATGTTGCCCAGGTTGGTAAGTATGGTGCCACCTGTGCTACCGCTGGTAATGCCACTGGAAGAGGGTACCGGCAGGTTGAAAAGCAGATCTTTAGTTACTTTATTGTACACATCTACCGTTACCTGCAGGTTCTTTTTAAACAGGTCTACATCCACTCCCAGGTTGGTGCTTTCAATCGTTTCCCAGCGCAGGTTAGTCAGTTCCGGATTTACCTGCCGTACACCGCCCAAGCCAAGGTAGCTGGCACCGGAGGTAAACTGACTAATATATTGATAGTTAGGAATACCACTGTTGCCCAGCTGGCCCCAGGTTGCCCTAAACTTCAGGTCGTTGACGAATTTGAAATTCTGCTTAAAAAATGGCTCACCCGATACCCGCCAGTAGGCACCTACCGATGGGAATGTGCCGTACTTATTACTGCCGCCAAACTTAGAAGAACCGTCTGGGCTGACTACTACGTTGAAGC
>CAXTDG010000463.1:0-4409 GCA_964242675.1 uncultured Chitinophagaceae bacterium | reverse complement strand
TTTACATTTACAGCATGAGCGAAAATATAGATCCAACGAAACTGGGCATTGGTACCCGACTGCAACATACCCAACATGGCCCTGGTGTAATTGTGGGTGTTAAGTATGCTACTTACCTCATTTCCTTTATCCATCAAGGCATAATAGAGGTAGATAAAACTGACCCGAAGCTGGATGAGATTATCCCGGAAAATGTATCGGCAGAGGTAGAAACGACTTCAGCCGTTGAAAAATCATTACTGAAAATACTGCGGCAGTGGGCCGATGTAACCGAACTAGTGCCACTGGGCGACCGCTGGAAAGGTGGCATCATGCTACTGCAACCCGCCGACAAAACGCAAAAACCGAAAGACGTTCCAATCGAAATTTTCTTCCATAAAATAGTGATGCTGCGGGATCGGCTGCGGGTGCTGGAGCAGAATATCAACAGCCACAAAATATTGAGCGATGAAGACAAAGTGAATCTACAGCAGTACATCACCCGTGTTTATGGTTCGCTTACCACCTTTAATGTGCTATTTAAAGACAAGGAAGATTGGTTTGTGGGCGATGGTAAAGGGGAGAAATAAGTAATGACAATAAGCAAAGCTGTACAATTAGTCAAAGCAATTTCAACTGTTGGCTTTTAATAAAAAACGCATTGCAAAATGCTGTCCTCCAGCTTTGCAATGCGTTTTTCAGTTAGCAGACAATTGTCGCTAACCAGCTTTTAATTTACAAATCCTACTTCTTCCAAACTTCGGCTGATACCTAGTTCCAGGCCCCGCAATTCGGCAAGGCCACGCAGGCGGCCAATAGCGCTGTAGCCGGGGTAGGTTTTCTTTTTCAGGTCGTCGAGCATTTGGTGGCCGTGGTCGGGCCGCATGGGTATGCTTACACTTCGGCGCTCCATCAGCATCACAATTTCTTTTACTACTTCGTACATGTCCACGTCGCCAGTCAGGTGGTCGGCTTCATAGAAGTTGCCTTCTTCATCCCGCTTGGTGCTACGCAGGTGCAAAAAGTGGATATGGTTGCCCAAGCGGCGTACCATACCAGGCAGGTCATTATCAGGTCTAACGCCATAGCTACCCGTGCAAAAGCACAAGCCATTAGCGGGTGAAGGAGCCGCATCCAGCAATTCCTGAGCATCTTTTTCGGTGCTTACAATGCGGGGCAGGCTAAGAATAGGGTACGGAGGATCATCGGGGTGAATGGCCATTTGCAAGCCTAGTTCTTCCGCTACTGGCACTACTTGCTGCAAAAAGTAAAACAGGTGCTGCTTTAATTTTTGAGCATCAATTCCTTCATAGGTTTTGAGGGCAGTTAGTATTTGTTCTTCGGTAAAACGTTCTTCGCTACCCGGCAGGCCCAGCAAAGTATTGGTGTATAAAACGTCCTTCTCAGCATCCGTCATGCTGCTAAAGCGCTGGCGGGCTTTTTCTTTTTCGGCTTCGGTATAGTCTGCCTCGGCACCGGGGCGTTTCAGCAAAAACAGATCGAAAGCAATGAAGGCAGCTTTTTCAAAATAAAGCGCCTTGCTGCCATCCGGCATGGTGTAGTAAATGTCCGTCCGCATCCAGTCGAGGATGGGCATAAAGTTGTAGGTCACCACCTTTAGGCCGCAGGCAGCTACATTTCGCAGGCTGATTTTATAATTTTCAATCCATTGCAGGTAATTGCCTGTTTGCTTTTTAATGTCTTCATGCACCGGCAGGCTTTCAATCACCGTCCAGGTAAGGCCAGCGGTGGCCGCTTCATCAATGCGTTTTTGTATCTCTTCCATCGGCCACACTTCGCCAACCGGTATATGGTGCAAAGCACTTACAATACCGGTGCAGCCGCTCTGGCGAATATCCCACAGGCTCACCGGATCGGCCGGGCCGTACCAACGCATGGTTTGTTCCATTAGCATAGCTAAATCAAGTTTTATTAGGGCGAAAGTAAGGTAGCCCCCTCTAAATCTCCCCCAACGGGGGAGACTTTAGAACCGTAATATTTCAGACTTCGCTTATTAGTACATCCTCTTCGCTTCATTCTTGTGCTTTTCCTTCCCCTATTGAGGGAGGATAGGTGGGGCTTCTTACTTTCGCTCCCTCATGCTTTCAAAAAAATGGTTCAACTGGCTGCTGTTTCTTATCCTGTCTTTTACCTGGGGCAGTTCTTTTATCTTAATGAAAGAAGCCAGCCAACGGCTGAACGGGTTGCAGATTGGTGCAGTCCGCATTTTTAGCGCCGGGCTGGTGCTATTGCCATTGGCGCTACTATCCATTAATAAATTACCTAGAAAAAAGCTGCTTATACTGCTACTAAGCGGCACCATTGGCAACCTGGTGCCTGCGTTTTTGTTTGCCACTTCCATCCGCTATATCAGTGGGGCGCTGGAGGGTATTCTCAATTCGCTAACGCCGCTGTTTGTGGTGGTTTTAGGAATATTGTTTTTCAAGCTACAGGTAAAGCCACGAAAAATAGTAGGCGTATTGATTGGTTTTGCCGGTTTGCTGTTGCTGGGCTTTAGTGGTGGGGCTATCGACATGAGTAACATTCAGTACGCCTTTCTCATTTTGCTGGCCACTGTTTTATATGGGCTCAATGTAAATATTGTAAGCCGCTACCTACAAGGGCTCAACCCATCGCATACGGCTTCTGTATCGCTGGCTATGGTGGCTGTACCGGCTGGGCTGGTAGCCTGGCAACAAGGGGTTTTTTCTATTGTTGAAAATGAAGGGTTGCACTGGCCTTTGCTGGCAGCGGCTTTACTGGGTGCCATGGGTACGGCGGCAGCTACTATCGTTTTTTATGTTCTCATTAAAAAAGCCGGGGCACTGTTTGCTTCGCTGGTTACCTATGGTATTCCGGTGGTCGCTATTGTTTGGCGCGTAATAGCTGGCGAAGCGGTTTCCCTAACGCAGGTAGCTTGCCTGGCGGTTATTCTTACGGGAGTGTTTGTAGCAGGGAGATAAATTAGTCGGCAGGGAAAACCGTGTTGTTCCAGAAAACCTCTTACTTTTTAGTTTTATAATAGTGGAACAGAGGGCAATTATTTGTCGAACATGCAGGTTAAATTACCTACGGTTCTTCCTGTTAACTGCTGACTGTTCTCTGCCAACTCTATTCTTATATTTGCTACTATGACATCCGAACAATCTCTTTTTTTTGATGCCTGCCGCCGGGGCGATCTGGCTGCCGTTCCACAACCATACACAGCAAATAACAGCCTGGCAACCACCATAGATGCACGGGGTTTTACGCCGCTCATTATTGCCGTATACAACAATGAAACAGAAGTGGCCCAGTGGCTACTGGAAAATGGTTCTGCCGTAGATGCACAGGATGCCAGTGGCAATACAGCGCTGATGGGCACTGCTTTCAAAGGCTATATTTCGCTAGTGCAAAAGCTGCTGGAGGCTGGTGCAGATGTAAACCAACGCAACTTTCAGGGAGCTACGGCACTTACGTTTGCTGCTACATTTGGGCAACTACAAATAGCAGAATTGCTACTACAAAAAGGGGCCAACTTACACATGCAGGATGTACATGGCAAAGGACCGCTGGCTCATGCTATTATCCAGGAAAATGAAGCGATGATTGAGTTGCTGAAGAAGTACCAGTAGGAAAGCTTACCTGTTTAGCATACTAAATTGTGGGATGACTGCCCGATTTTGGAAGGGTAAGGGATAGAAGGCAGTAGCCCACAGGCGGCGGATGAATGTGTAAAACCTATAAGGTCTTTTTCGACATTCAAAATTTTCGCAAGTCAAAAAAGACCTTATAGGTTTGGATAGCGAAGCTGCGAACTACCTACGCCGCCGAGGACTACAGCCGGATAGCCCGGCCCGCAGGGATACCCCCAAATCATCAGGCTTTGCTTCGTTCTTATAAAATGTAGTTGTTTCAACCTTGTATGCCGAAGAAATGTAAACTACGTTCCCTTCAAGGCTTTCCGATACGCATCTAAAGCCCGCTGCCGGGCAAATTCATGATCTACAATGGGCTTGGTATATTCCAGTGTGTCGTATTCCGGCACCCAACGCCTGATATACTCAAGCTTCGGGTCGAACTTTTTAGTTTGGCTGGAGGGGTTGAATATTCGGAAAAAAGGAGAAGCATCACTACCACTACTGGCACTCCACTGCCAGTTGCCATTGTTTGATGACAGGTCATAATCCAACAGCTTTTCTGCAAAATACGCTTCACCCAACCGCCA
The DNA here is from genome assembly GCA_964242675.1 of uncultured Chitinophagaceae bacterium. GTDB lineage: Bacteria > Bacteroidota > Bacteroidia > Chitinophagales > Chitinophagaceae > JAZKFT01. The sequence goes on along the minus strand of CAXTDG010000463.1, from coordinate 223 downwards.
GTCGAGCAGCAGATGTTTTATCAGAAAACCGGAAGTGGCAAGGCGGGCCCGGTTGTGCATGTAGCCAATGGTGTTCAGTTGCCGCATCCCGGCATCTACCAGCGGGTAGCCGGTTTTTCCTTCGCACCAGGCTTTAAAATCTTTCTCATCGTCCCGCCACTGAATGGTATCGTACTCTGGTTTAAAGGCTTTGCCTTTTCCAACTTTGGGAAAATGCCAGAGG
>CAXTDG010000462.1:0-4414 GCA_964242675.1 uncultured Chitinophagaceae bacterium | reverse complement strand
CATTGGATTCGTCACACCCGAAACTCACTTGAATACTTATTCCGTAAAACGAGCCACTATTGCAATGCGGGTAACGAATACTTTTCTGAAGGCTATGGATGGCAAAGCCGAAAGAACTTTTGCCTACCCTTGCGGCGATACGAAAATTGGTGATACGGCTTTCATAAATGGCATGAAAAACGAATTTGTTGCAGCCCGTGGCGTACAGCCAGGAATGCAAAAAATAAATGAAGTGGATTTGTACAATGTCCGCTGTTACTCTATCAACGGGCAAGATGCGAATTACATGATTGACCTCGTTAAAAAAGCTATGGATAGTCATACGTTACTAGTTTTTCTTTTTCATGGCGTAGGTGGTGGCCATGCACTTAATGTGGATGGTGCCGCCCATAGCCAACTACTACATTACCTGAAACAAAACGAAAAAACCATTTGGGTAGCACCCATGCTGGATATAGCAAAATACATCCGTACCAATCAAAAAACGCTTTAAACATTTGTATGAAAAGGAATATCTCTTTTTTACTTTTTATAATTGCTGGATTGGCTGCAACGGCCCAGCCTATGCCCATTGATAGCAGCAAGTACCCTAAGCTCACAACGTTTACGGCACAGCAGGATAGAGAGAATATGATGCAGCAGTTAGGCATCCTGAAAATGAGGCCAGGGCCAAATGGAAATGAGTCGGCACCTAACCATGCCAATTACGATGAAGCCCTGGCAAATCCCTGCCCGCAGTTGCCTGATGTACTCACCACCAACAACGGTAAAAAAGTAACCACCACCGATATGTGGTGGAAGCAGCGCAGGCCGGAAATTGCGGAAGTTTTTGAAAGGGAAGTGTATGGAAGATTGCCTAAAAATATTCCTGCCGTCACATGGACGGTAAAGATTACTGATAGAGAATTTATTGGTCGTACACCGGCAATCGTTAAGCAACTGGTGGGGCATGTTGACAATACCAGTTACCCGTTGATTAATGTAGATATGAATATGATAGTGGTGCTGCCCACCAATGTAAAAGGCCCGGTACCGGTACTCATGATGTTTGGATTTCCCAATTTCCCTGCACCGGCACAACCCACCCCGGCGGAAATGGAAAAACTGAATTCCGCTTTCAAAGAGATGATGATAAAATCAGATACATCCTTAAAAGCCATCTTTGATCGTTACCCCGTTTACAGCCCTATTACAAGATTGACAGGCCCTAATTTCTTTGCCCTCCCGGCACTGGAAAATTTATCTCCCACAGAGCAATTACTGGCAGCGGGCTGGGGCTATGCTACCCTTGATCCCAACAGCGTACAAGCCGATAACGGCGCAGGCATTACCAGAGGAATTATTGGTTTGGTAAATAAAGGACAGCCCCGCAAACCCGACGATTGGGGTGCTTTGCGGGCATGGGCCTGGGGTGCAGCCCGTGGGCTGGATTACCTGGAAACGGAACCCATGGTCGATGCAAAAAAAGTAGGTATCGAGGGCGTATCCCGGTATGGAAAAGCTGCACTGGTTACGCTAGCTTTCGAGCCTCGTTTTGCAGTAGGGCTAATTGGTTCTTCGGGCAAAGGTGGAGCAACGCTGCACCGCCGGGTATTTGGTGAAGCGGTAGAAAGCCTGGCAAATGGCGCTCACTATTGGATGGCAGGCAATTACTTAAAATACGCAACTTCAGAATCCGGCTTTGGTAGCAAAACCGGCTGCGACTTGACTGTTGATTCTCATGAACTAATTGCCCTTTGCGCCCCCCGGCTCACGTTTATCAGCTACGGCATTCCCGAAAAAGGCGATGCCAAATGGCTGGACCAAACGGGTAGTTACCGGGCCACCATAGCAGCAGGTTCTGTATTTAAATTATTAGGTGCAAAAGACCTCGGTGTTTCCAATGATTATTTAACCGAAAAGATGCCTCCCGTACTAACCGGATTATTGGATGGAGAACTAGCCTGGCGGCAACATGATGGCGGCCATACCGATGGTCCTAATTTTAAATATTTTATCCCTTGGGCAACAAAGTTTTTGAAATACGAAAAGGTAGCGGCACAGTAATAGTCAGCCTGCAAAAGGAATACAATATCTCAGCCGTATGCAGGAAATTACAACATAGACTGAGGATGATTTAGTTTTTAATCGTCCGCAAGTTCTTTCAATTTTTTTAGATTAATTTATTATGACTAATAAGCTTTTTAAAGCAATAACAATAGGCGCTGTTGCAGTAACATTTTCCCAGTGCAAACACACTTCTAAAATGCAGGCAGGCATCTTTACACAAGCCGATTCTACAAAGGGGTTAAAGGATTATTACGCTGGTTATTTTCCGATTGGTGTGGCAGTTAGTCCGCAGGCTTTGCGTAGTGCAGATTCAACTTTAATTATTAAAGAATTCAATAGCCTTACGCCGGAAAATGCCATGAAGATGGGGCCAATTCACCCTACGGAAAATAATTACTACTGGCGGGATGCCGATGCTATTGTTGACTTTGCACAGCGGCACAACATGCGGGTACGGGGCCACAACCTTTGCTGGCACAACCAAACACCAATCTGGCTTTTTAAGGATGGTGATAAACAAGTAACTAAAGAAGTTTTACTGCAACGATTGAAAGATCACATCACCACAGTTGTTAATCGCTACAAAGGAAGACTTTATGCATGGGATGTAGTGAACGAAGCCATTTCGGATAAACGAGACGAATACCTGCGGCCATCGGAATGGGAGAAAATTTGCGGCGAAGATTACATTGCCGCAGCCTTTCGATATGCACATGAAGCAGATCCAAATGCGGTACTTTTTTACAACGATTACAATGAAATAAGTTCTGTAAAAAGAGAGAAGATTTACCGGTTAGTAAAAGGCTTGAAAGATGCAGGCGTACCTATTAATGGAGTAGGATTACAAGCACACTGGGCGGTAAACGAACCCAGCCGTGGGCAGTTAGATAGCACCATCAAACGCTTTACAGACCTAGGTTTAAAAGTTCAGATAACCGAACTGGATATTTCCGTTTACACGAAAGAACACGATGCCCGTGAACGCCGGCCCGAAGACGATAACACCGCTTTCTCAACCGAAAGAGAACAGGCCCAACTAGAGAAATACAAGATGAGTTTTGAGCTGTTTCGTAAATACCGGAAAAACTTATCTGGCGTTACGTTTTGGAACATCAGCGACCGGTATAGCTGGCTGGATAATTTCCCGGTGAAAAATCGGGAAGATTACCCGCTGCTGTTTGACCAGAAAGGACAACCGAAAAAGGCATATTGGGAAGTGGTGAAGGAAGCTGGAAGTAGATAATCTTATTACAAAAAACGTATTGATATTAAACGATTGTACATGAAAAAAATAATGAGATTCATTCTCTTTTTCTTAAGTTTTCACATTTGCCTTTTTACTGCATCAGCGCAAAGCACTTATACCAATCCAATTCTTTCTGGCTTCTATCCTGATCCCAGTATTTGCAGAGTAGGTACTGATTATTACCTGGTCAATTCTACCTTTTCTTACTTCCCAGGCATACCTGTTTTTCATAGTAAAGATTTAGTGAATTGGAAATTAATTGGCCATGTCATCACCCGTGCCGAGCAAATGGATTTTACCGGTAAAGGTGTTTCCCGATCCATTTTTGCACCTACTATTCGCTACCACAATGGACTGTTTTATGTCACCTGTACCATGATTGACGGGCAAGGCAATTTTGTTGTAACGGCAAAAGATCCGGCAGGCCCGTGGAGCAATCCTTCGTGGCTGCCCATCAATGGTATTGACCCTTCCTTATTTTTTGACGAAGACGGGCAAACGTATATTACTTACAACAGTATTCCGCCAGGTGATGTCTCTCTCTACAATGGCCACCGCACCATACGTATGAACCGATTTGACGAAAAGAATTTGAAGATTGTAAGTAGCGATACCATACTGGTAAACGGGGGTACCGACATTACCAAAAAACCAAGCTGGATTGAAGGTCCGCATATTGTAAAAAAGGATGGTTACTACTATCTCATTTCTGCTGAAGGTGGCACCGGTGCTGATCATTCAGTAGTAGCTTTTCGTAGTAAAAATGTACAAGGCCCTTACGTATCGTACGAAGGCAATCCCATCCTTACGCAACGCAATCTTACGGGCAAACAAGACCATCCTATTACCTCAACCGGCCATGCTGATTTAATACAGCTGCCCAATGGTAGCTGGCAGGCTGTTTTCCTAGGCACACGGCCCTACGAAGGAGACTATTACAACACCGGCAGAGAAACTTTTCTGGCACCCGTAGAATGGAAAGACGGCTGGCCGATCATCAACCCTACATCTAATAAAGTTCAGTATAGTTATGCGTTACCATTGCCTGCACAAAAAACAGGGGAGCAGTATAGTGGAAACTTTAATTACAAAGACGATTTTACGCAGTCAGCACTTAGC
>CAXTDG010000461.1:0-4416 GCA_964242675.1 uncultured Chitinophagaceae bacterium | reverse complement strand
CCGATTTTCAACAGCGGGTCTGGCAGCAATTAACAACTATTCCTTTTGGTAAAACCACTTCCTATATGCAAATGGCCGTACAGCTAGGCGATGCTAAATGCATAAGGGCGGCAGGTACGGCCAATGGAAAAAATAAGCTGAACATCGTGGTGCCCTGCCACCGGGTAATTGGCAGCAACCAATCGCTAACTGGTTACGGTGGCGGCCTATGGCGCAAAAAATGGCTGTTGGAGCATGAAGCCAAATGGGCACATGGGGTGCAGCAGTTGTTTTCGTGAATGGTGAATCGTCAATCATGAATATCGATGAGTTCCCATTTTACAAATCATTGGTAATCTCAAAAATTTTGAAATAACAATCTCTTTTATGCTTTGCTATACAGAAGCATTCACGATTGACGATTCACCATTCACGACTACTAATTCCAGTTATACGTAATTACCTGCTCCAGATCCGGGTGCAGGCTACGGGCTACCGGGCAACCCTCAGCGGTTTTTTCTAAAAGCTGTTTATCTTTTTCATCCAGATTTAATGCTGGAAAATTTACCGTCACTTCAATCTTAACAATTCTTCTGGGTGGCTCGGTACTCATGTATTTCTGTACTTCCAGGGTAGTGCCTTTTAGTTCTATTCCTTTATCCGAGGCTTTAATAGCCATGGTTGTAGCTATGCAGGTGCCTAAAGCCATGCATACAGAATCGGTTGGGCTAAAGCGTTCGCCACGGCCCCGATTGTCCGTTGGAGCATCAGTTTCTATTATAGTTCCACTTTGGTTGTGGGTAGCTACACAACGAAGTTGACCTTCGTACGTTATTGATGTGGTCATAGTCTATTTTTACGCTAAATTTACGGTCAGAAGTTTACCATGAAGAGAAACATTTTGCAGAGCCTTTTATGGCTGCTGCTTCCCGTCGCCACCTTTGCCCAGCAGCCGGATACCCGTACCCGTACAGAGCGGCGGGCCGAAAAAAGAGAGCGGATCAACAATCTGATACGACAGGAAGAAGAAGGAGCACTTATTTATCAAAAGCAAAACCTGTTTGCTGTAAAGCTATATAGCGATGGGTATGCGTTGATGTTTGAAAAAGGATACCTGAAAACACCTACCCGTACCACGCTTTTTTCTTTGGAACTGGGCGAACGCAAACACCCGAAAGAGGAAAAAACAAGCAACAATTTCTTTGGGGCCAATGCCTACATCTATGGTAAAATAAACAACTTTTATTTTGCTAAACTCGGTGTTGGTCAAAGTATACTAATTGGTGGAAAAGGCAATCGGAATGGAGTAGCTGTATCTGCTATTGGTAAAGGTGGGGTGTCATTAGGCTTATTAAAACCTTACTATCTAGATGTGTTAGATACCATATCCCGTTCAGAAATACCTATCAAGTTTATAGAAGGCGATTCAACGAATAATCTTGCTTTCACTGATCCTAGTCGGATTCAGCGAAGCGGTGGTGTTTTTAAGGGATTTGGCGAAATGAAAGTACGTCCGGGATTATTTGCCAGTACTGGTTTGCGGTTCGATTATGGGCATTACAATGAAGCAATTACCGCTATTGAAGCAGGTATAAATGCAGAATATTATTTTAGTAAAATACCTCAAATGGTAGCAGAAAAGAAGCGGAGTCTTTTTCTGAACTTATATGTTGCCATTGAATTCGGAAAGCGTAAGTAAGCTGGCGGAAATCGGGACAACCACATCCATTTGCTTTTCCTATTTTAAAAGAGAAAACTGGCAGTTTGTTGATTATGATACAACCCACATGCCTTACGAAACTTTAAACGGTTCAAAACATTAGAAAACATGAGTTGCGGCGTAGCAGATAATACAGAACAAAGAATAAAAAAGCCCAACTGGCTACGGGTGAAGTTGCCCATTGGTGAAAGCTATCGGCATGTACGTGGCCTGGTGGATACCCATAAACTACATACTATTTGCGAAAGCGGCAATTGCCCCAACATGGGCGAATGCTGGGGAGCCGGCACAGCTACCTTCATGATTTTGGGTAATACCTGTACCCGTAGCTGCGGCTTTTGTGCGGTAGCCACAGGCCGGCCCGATCCCGTAGATTGGGACGAACCACAACGGGTAGCCGAAGCCATCCACCTGATGAAAGTAAAACATGCCGTTATTACTTCGGTAGATCGGGACGAACTGAAAGATGGCGGTAGCATCATTTGGTACAATACTATCAAGGCTGTAAAAGCCCTTAATCCTGATACCACGCTGGAAACTTTGGTTGGCGATTTTAAAGGAGATATAGATTGTATTCGCAGGGTAACAGAAGCGGCACCCGAAGTGATGAGCCACAACATAGAAACGGTAGAACGCCTTACCCGTAAGGTGCGGATACAGGCAAAATACTGGCGTAGTATGGAAGTACTTCGTACGTTGAAACAGCAAGGAATGCGTACCAAAAGCGGTATTATGCTGGGCCTGGGAGAAGAAATGAGTGAAGTGGTACAAACCCTGAAAAACCTGCGGGATAATGATGTAGATGTAGTGACTATTGGTCAATACCTGCAACCCACTCGTCGCCATTTGCCTGTTGTTCGTTTTGTGCATCCTGACGAGTTTGCCGAGCTACGTGAAATTGGTTACGGTCTGGGCTTTGACTATGTAGAAAGTGGCCCACTGGTACGTAGTAGCTACCACAGCGAAAACCATATTTACAAAGGTTATGGCCGTAGGGTATGGGAGCAGGAAAAGGCTGGTTTGGCATTTGCATAACAAAACTGGTCGGCACCCTAGGGCAAACTAGTTAGTACGCCATTACGCAAGGTTTTAATCGTCACACTGTTCCACTTTTACTTCTGAAAAGAAGCAGAATACATAATTCATTGGGGCCATGGACTTTCACGGCCGGATCAGCTTTTGTTCCGGCTGGTTGCAAATAGTCCGCAGCGCCGTCTTTGCTTCATAGCTTCGCTAATGCTATTTTTGCCCCGGCGCTTTACGGGCTATTTTGCACCATCCGGCAGCCTCTCAGCTTAAATAATTCTATTCAGCAAAAGCCCTTTGCTATGCTACCAACCCTACCTCGTTGGAAACAGCGGTTTCAAAATTTTGACAAAGCCTTTTTCCGACTGGAAGAAGCATTGGCATTACCTGGCCTTGATGACTTAGCTCTTAATGGGTTAATTCAGCGGTTTGAATTCACGATAGAACTAGCCTGGAAAACGCTGAAAGATTTTTTAGAAGAACAAGGTTTTTTGGTAGCATCGCCTAGAGATACCATACGACAAGGGCTGGCAAGTGGCTTTATAACAGAAGGGCAGGATTGGTACGATGCCATTCATTATCGCAACCTGCTAAGCCATATGTATGATGAGCAGCATTTTCGGGATGCAGAGCAAGCTATTCGTAATCGCTTCATCAGTATTATCAGGCAACTTCATCAATATCTACAATCGCAATTGTGACCATCCATCAGGCACCTATTCCTAATACAGATGTTTTTGGTTTTACCGAAAGGAACCACCGTACGATTCAATCTATTTTTGAAAAATTCTCATCAGTAAAGGAAGTCATATTGTTTGGTAGCCGGGCTAGCGGCACTTTTCGGCCTTATAGCGATATTGATCTATGCCTTATGAATGCTGATTTTGACCAGCAGCAGCATTTAGCAATCATAGATGCTTTCGAGGAAAGCGATCTTCCCTTTTTTACAGATATACTGGTCTTTCATCGCCTGCAAAATGAAGCGCTTAAAAACCAGATAAAAGAAACCGGCAAACTCATTTACAGCAAAGCTTTATAATCTTCCCGTACCGGGCTGAAAATATCAATCAGTTTGCAATTGATAATGGCTTTGCCGCCATGCAATATATTACCTGGTATAAGGGCAAACGTGTCTTTGGTTAGCAATTTTGTTTCTTCACCAACTGTCATTTCAAATTCTCCTTCCAGTATAAAACTGCATTGCTGGTGCGGATGCTGGTGCAGCGGCAATTCACTTCCAGCCATCACTTCAAGGAAATTAATTGTGTTGTTGTCTGTATGAATGAATTTGCTAAAAAAACCAGTAGCAATTTCCTTAACGGGTATGTCGGAGAAATTTTGAAACATGAAATGCATTTTATTTTTCTAAAATTGTTCTTACTGCCTTTGTCTTCAGCATTACTTCCTCATATTCCTGCTCGGGCCGGCTGTAAAAAGTTATGGCGCTGCCGGCAAAATACTGTAGCTGTTTGGTATCAGCATTGTACAGCAGGCTACGGATCACCACATTAAAATCAAAATTCCCATCAGGGCTAATGTAGCCAACAGAACCGGAAAACAATCCACGACGAACAGGCTCGTATTGGTCAATCAGTTCCATCACTCGTTTTTTAGGAGCACCGGTCATACTGCCCATTGGAAAGGTGGCCCGTAAAATATCGGTGAAAGAGATGCCGGGCATCAGACCGCAA
>CAXTDG010000460.1:2145-4421 GCA_964242675.1 uncultured Chitinophagaceae bacterium | reverse complement strand
GTGGCGATTCTCTGTTCTTTTGCCTAAGCGTATGCTGCCCATTTGCGTAAGCGAACCTACCGGTTGCGCTATTCCTTTTTTTACGGCTTCTACCCCGGCAATGAGTGTAGTAGCTACGGCACCCAGCCCAGGAATTAGTATTCCCAATTTGCCTTCAGCAGGCCGGGGTTGCATTTGTTCGTTCATATTGCTTTATTTAAGAAGTTATAAATGATGAGTTATAAGTTATTCAATTTTTTCTTTGCTGTTATAATGGAACTTCTAATCATTCTTAGCAATTCAACAGCATCAGCAGCAACACTATTAAACTGTTTACTTGTGAGATAATCAGTTTCATACAATAGTTCTATCCAAAACAATGTTTCATCACATTCCTTTTGTGCTACACCAAGCTTATGTACAAAATCTTTCAGACTTTCAGCATTTTGAGCTTCTCTTACCAAAGCACCAATAGCAGTTCCACTACGGAGAACTTGTTTCGATAAGACATATTCCAGTTTCATTTTTGTCAGATACTTATATACCTTAACTATCCTTACTGCAAAAGCGAAGCTTTTAATTTTGATAATGCTTTCGGCATTACTCATACTGAATAAGATTTACTATAGTTACTACCTTAATGGCATATCTGTTATCACTCATATCTTATCTCTTCCGTATCGCTTTTTTAGTTACAATTAGCGATTCAACCAATATTTATTTACGAAACCGTTTTCGTAAATGGTCAAAACTAATTATTAGTCGCCGTTTGCAGGTTGTTAAACCTATTTTACAGCCACTTATTACTCTTGTACCATTCTAAAGATTCTGTAAGCCCTTTATCCAAATCGTACTTCGGCTCGTAATTAATAGCCGCCTTTAGCTTATCAATGCTACAGGCCCAGTTGGTGGCAGTTAACTCTGCTAACTTTTCCCGGTTAAGGGCAGGTGTGCTTCCTTTTTTTGCCAGCTTTTCCGAAAGGGTTGCAATGATGCGAACAATAAAAAGGGGTATGTGAATTTTAAGCGTTTTATTCTTAAAAACGCTTTTAAAAATGTTGGCTAATGCATAACGGTCATACACCTTGCCATCGGATATATTGAAAGCTTCATTGTAAGGTGAGAACAGTAGTTGCACCGCTGTTTCTGCCAGATCGGGGCCATACACGAAGCTTAATTGCTGTGGCTTGTTACCAATGTACGGTTCCAGTCCCTTTTTGAACGTTTTGAAGATGATAAATATATCCTTTTCCCTTGGGCCATACACAGCAGTAGGGCGTAGCACAGTCAAAGGCAATCCTGCCATTTTGAAAATATCCAACTGCTTTTCTGCCACCAGTTTACTCATACCATAACTGGTTATGGGGTTGGGCGGCTGCCGTTCGGTAATGACTGCATTTGGCACCGCTGGCCCCAGTGCTGCCAGGCTGCTGATGAATAGAAATTTCTTTACGCCCACTTTATGTGCTGCGGCGGCTAGGTTGGCGGTGTAGGAAGCATTTACCAGATTATAGGCTTCTTGCGTAGGTGCTTTCGTGGTGCCTGCTGCATGAATAATATAGTGATAGTGTTTTTCCTCTAAATCTTTTTGCAAAGCATCTACACTAGTAAAATCAAGCGAAGTATATTGAATGTCGAAGTGTTTCAAATGATCGACCTGGCTGCTTTTCCGCACAGCGGCAAATACCTCCAAGCCATGGCGCAAAGCTGCTTCTATTAAATGATACCCGACAAAGCCGCTGGCACCGGTAATTAAAACTCGTTCTTTCAAAAGCCTGTTTAAAGTTTAAAATCTAAGATTTAAAATTCTGAATGCAATAAGTCTGATACAGTTCTATTTCGTTCATTTTTATACATCTTCTGCCAACTGCTTACTGCCAGTTAAATTGCCTTTTCCAGCAGCCGGTATCTTTTGTATAATTTTCCGCCAGTGCCTTCTATTCCTTTTTTCATTAGTTCATTATCTTCCAACACCCAGGACGATTCATCAGTTTTAACGCCTTTCTTTACCCCGGTGCTAATAATAAGGCCATAAAAAACGGCTTCAATGCCCATTTTTCGGTAACCTTCTACTACGCCCAAAGCCAGTGTACGCAATCCATTGATTTTACTTTTGCCCAACAAAATTTTGAAGATACCAGTAGGCAGTAGCCGACCCCTTTTTACTTTTATTAGTACCTGGTTCAGGTCGGGGATGGTAAGGGAAAAACCAACAATTTTTCCATTGTGCTCGGCCACATGCACAAAATCAGGATCCATAGCCAGCTTCAAGTCTTTGGCCAGGTACTCAAACTCTT
>CAXTDG010000460.1:0-2135 GCA_964242675.1 uncultured Chitinophagaceae bacterium | reverse complement strand
TTTTTAGTCATTGGTACAAAACCCAGATTTTTATCCCAGGCACTATTGTACACGGCATGTACATTGGCTACTTCCTGCTTAAAATTTTTCATATCCACCTTACGGATAACAATGCCTTTTTGTTTCAGGCGGGTTTGTAGTGCTTCCAGCAGTTTTACGCTACGGTCGTTATACTCGGCGGTTGTATGGGTGTAGGCCAACAGGTCTGTTTTTTTATGTAAACCTGCTTTTTCTATCAATTGTAAATAATAGGGATAATTGTACGTCATCATCACTACTGGCGGCTTATCAAAACCTTCTACCAGTAAGCCACAGGCTTCGTTGGTAGAAAAATTAACCGGTCCAATCATGGTTGCCAATCCTTTTTCCTTTAACCATTTTTCAGCTTTAGCAAATAGCAGGTTGGCTACTTCTTGGTTGTTGATGCAATCGAAGAAGCCGAAGAAACCATCATTAGCATTATTGAATTCGTTGTGGTTTACGTTGTGAATGGCGCAAATTCTTCCTACGATTGTTTTGTCATCGTAAGCCAGAAAGGGTCGCAACGACGAATGCTCATGAAATGGATGCTTGCCCGGTGTTAGCAAATCCCGCTGTGCTATAAAAAGTTCCGGCACATAGTTCGGATCGTTTTTGTACAGGTCATGCGGAAAATCTATAAAGGAAGCGAGTTGCTGCTTCGTTTTTACTTCAACAATACGTATCATTTTCAGCACTTGAATACATAAGGCGGATAGCGGTTTTAAGGGTTGGCTACTGCTTATGCTTGTTTAAAATGGGATGGAATATTTATGTAGGCAAAATAGGCCTGTATCTGGTAACAGCTATTTTAAAATGGAAAAAGCCCTATATAAAATCTTTCGATTCCGTATGGGGCTGGTATTTTAAATTATTTCTTTTGCTCGTTCTACATGCTTTTGCACATCAGCCGCTTTGAAAGCTTTCACCATTTTTTCAACTGCTTCATCAATCTGGGCAAACGTATGCGTAGCCATGAGTGAAAAACGGATGAGTGATTCTTCTGAAGGAACAGCTGGTGAAATAACCGGATTTACAAATACTCCTTCATTCTGTAAAATGGTTGTTACGATGAACGTTTTATCGTTGTTGCGAACATATACTGGCAAAATGGGGCTTTGCGTAGGGCCAAGGTCGAAACCTTCGTTGAGCAATAGTTTAGTAGCGTAATGGGTATTTTGCCACAATTTTTCCATGTGCTCCGGCTCTGTTTCCATAATATCCAAGGCAGCAATAACACTGGCCACGGAGGCTGGCGTCATGCTGGCGCTGAAGATAAGCGAACGGGCTTTGTGCTTCAGATAGTCAATAGTAGTTGCATCGGCCGCTACAAAACCACCCAGCGAAGCAAAAGATTTGCTGAACGTGCCGGTAATCATATCCACTTCGTTGGTAAGGCCAAAGTGCGATGCAGTACCAGACCCCTTATCTCCTATTACACCCAAGCTATGGGCATCATCAACCATAATGCTGGCACCAAACTGCTCAGCTATTTCTACCATTTCAGGCAGTTTTACAATATCGCCTTCCATGCTAAAAATACCATCTACCGCTATCAGCTTTACAGCTTCTTCCGGCAAATTGCTCAGGCGACGATGCAAATCCTGCATGTCGTTATGGGCATATTTTATTACCCTAGAAAAAGAAAGCCGGGTACCATCAATGATAGAAGCATGGTCATATTCATCTAAAATAAGATAATCGCTACGGCCGGTAAGGCAGCTTAGCACCCCTAAGTTTACCTGGAAACCAGTACTGAAAATCAGAGCGGCTTCCTTGCCTACAAAAGTGGCCAGGCGACGTTCCAGTTCTTCGTGTATGTCCAACGTGCCATTGAGGAAGCGGCTACCAGCACAACCGGTTCCGTATTTGTCAATAGCAGCTTTAGCGGCTTCTTTTATTTTAGGATGATTGGTAAGGCCCAGGTAAGAATTGGAGCCAAACATCAGCACCCGCTGCCCATGTATCATTACTTCCGTATCCTGGCCAGATTCAATAGCACGGAAATACGGATAAATGCCCCGCTCTCTAACAATAGCAGCATCTTTATACTCGTCCATACGCTGTTGTAGCTTTTTTTGCATGTGGTATTCTAAAAGTTCTTTCTTTTTATGTTT
>CAXTDG010000459.1:0-4421 GCA_964242675.1 uncultured Chitinophagaceae bacterium | reverse complement strand
GGGTTATGTTTTTTAGCCCTAGTGCGGTAGAGAGTTATCTAAAAGAAAACGAAGCGAATAAAAAGACTGTCTTTTTTGCCATTGGGCAAACGACAGAAAGCAGTATTGAGGAACACGATATCCCTAATAAAATAGTTGTAAGTACCGAGCCTAAAGCAGAAGCGGTAGTAGATAAAGTAATCAGCTTCTTCAGAAAAGATATTTATTAAAAGTTTTAAGGCACAGATTCAGGAAACAAGATGAGTAGCAATTATTCAACTTGAAGACTTTTTAAATTTTTTGCAGTAATGACCGATCAGATAGCGTCCGTTTCTATAGATACCCCTATTACCAGCACTAATCCCGACCATCTACTTTTAAAAGCCCTGCGTGGCGAAGTTGTTGAGCGGCCACCCGTTTGGATGATGCGGCAGGCTGGCCGTTACCTGCCCGACTACATGAAATTGCGGGCCAAGTACGACTTTTTTACCCGGGTACAAACGCCGGAACTGGCTACCGAAATTACCCTGCAGCCCATCGACCAGATTGGTCCTGATGCAGCCATTATTTTTTCTGATATTCTGGTGATTCCACAAGCACTGGGTGTGGAAGTTTTACTGGAAGAAAATAAAGGCCCGGTGCTGCCAAAAACAATCAGTACGCAGGCAGATATTGACCAGTTAATTACCAATGAAGTAGAGTCACGTTTGCACTATGTAATGGAAGCGCTGACACTCACTAAAAAGGAACTGAATGGCCGGGTACCACTCATTGGTTTTGCCGGTGCGCCATGGACTATTCTCTGCTATATGGTGGAAGGCAAAGGCAGTAAGGCGTTTGATAAAGCCAAACAATTTTGCTTTACCCAACCGCACTTAGCACATCAGTTATTGCAGAAAATAACCGATGTAACAATTCAGTACCTAAACGCACAAGTGAAGGCTGGTGCCGATTTGGTGCAGATATTCGATAGCTGGGCAGGTATGCTCAGTCCGCAGGATTTTAAAATATTTTCGCAGCCCTATATTCAGCAAATTGTAAAAGGTGTAACCACTGCTCCGGTAATTGTTTTTGCCAAAGGAGCCTGGTATGCAATGGAAGATTTAAGCCAGAGCGGCGCTGCTGCTTTAGGTTTAGATTGGTGTGTTACACCGAAATTAGCCCGCCAATGGACGAACAATCAAATTACGCTACAAGGCAATTTCGATCCATCGAAACTGCTGGCTCCTATTCCACAAATTCAGAAAGAAGTAAAAGAAATGATTGATGGATTTGGCACACAGCGCTATATCGCCAATCTAGGTCATGGCATTTTACCAAATGTACCGGTAGACCATGCTAAAGCCTTTGTGGAAGCCGTGAAGAGTTATAGGGCATAGAATTTACTCCGATGCAAAAAGAACAAACCAAAGCATTTCGTGGCAGATGGATTGAGTACATCTACAACCTGCAGGATATTATTTGCACGGCGCTGGAACAAGTCGATGGCAAGGCAAAGTTTAAGGAAGATGAATGGCAACGTGCTGAAGGAAAAGGTGGTGGCGGCCGTACCCGGGTAACTGCAAATGGAGCGGTGATTGAAAAAGGCGGGGTAAATGTATCAACGGTTTATGGCCACGTTACCGATGCCATGCGGAAAGGCCTGCATATGGAAGGCGCTACCTGGTTTGCTTGTGGATTAAGCCTTGTTATTCATCCGCTTAATCCCTACGTTCCCACCGTTCACTCCAACTGGCGTTTTTTCGAATTATATAACGAAGATGGCACCGTGAAAGACCGTTGGTTTGGCGGTGGCTGTGACCTTACGCCCTATTATTTGTTTGAAGAAGATGCACAACATTTTCATACGACTTTAAAAGAAGCCATCGACCCATTTGGTGCGGAGTTGTATCCCCAATACAAGCATCAGTGCGACGAGTATTTTTGCAACAAACATCGCAATGGCGAAACCCGTGGAATCGGTGGTGTGTTCTACGATTATCTCCGCCCTACAGACGAAGCCGATGCTGAACGTTTGTTCCAGTTTCAGCAAGCCAATGGCAACAATTTTTTAGAAGCTTACTTACCCATCATAACCCGGCGAAAAGACCTGCCCTACACCGAAAGAGCAATCGAGTGGCAGGAAATCCGCAGGGGGCGTTATGTCGAGTTTAATCTCATCCACGACCGAGGCACTTTGTTCGGCCTCAAAACCAGTGGCCGCACCGAAAGTATCCTCATGAGCCTGCCTCCCCGAGCCCAATGGCGCTACGATTATCACCCCGAACCCAATACCCCCGAAGCCGAAATGCAGCAAGCATTGAAGCCAAGAGATTGGACGAAAGCAGGAGTGATGAATTATGAGTGATGAGATATGAGTTGTTGCTAATCACACTTTAAAAATTTGTGCTGAAAGCATTAGGCTTAAACCTATTTGAAATATAAGCTACTACGTAGTACATGTACAGTGCAGCAAGCCCCAAACATGACTTATATCTGACACAATCCATCAAACTACAAAACGCCAAAACTGTTATTCAAAAAACTGAATAAATGCATCTCATAAAAAGAAGCCGAATCCTCCGCCAAAGCCCTGCATTGCGGGCCATGGTAGCCGCAACAGTACTACGTCCACAGGATTTTATAGCCCCCATTTTCATCACCGAAGGCACAGGCATTGAAGAAGAAATTTCCTCCATGCCTAATTACTTCCGCCGCAGTATTGACCTTACGGTAAAAGACGTAAAAGAATTGTGGAATGTCGGCATTCGGGCAGTGCTTATTTTCATTAAATGCAAGGATGAACTAAAAGATAATAAAGGCACAGAAGCACTTAATCCGGATGGATTATTTCAACGCAGCATCAAAGCTATTAAAGATGCTTGCCCCGAGATGATTGTGATGACAGACATTGCTTTAGATCCGTTCTCCACTTACGGCCACGACGGCATTGTAGAAGGCAATGAAATTGTAAACGACTCAACGGTAGAAGTATTAGCCGCCATGAGCGTAAGCCATGCACAAGCCGGTGCTGATTTTGTAGCGCCTAGCGATATGATGGACGGTCGGGTATTAGCCATCCGCAATGCCTTAGAGGAAAATAATTTCACCAAAACCGGCATTATGAGTTATGCTGCGAAATATGCATCCTGCTTCTACGGTCCGTTCCGTGATGCACTCGATAGCGCTCCGGGCTTTGGCGATAAAAAGACATATCAAATGGATTACGCCAATCGTACGGAAGCCATCAAAGAAGCTGTGCAAGATGAAATAGAGGGTGCCGATATCATTATGGTGAAACCAGCCATGGCTTATCTCGATATTATCCGGGAAGTAAAAAATGTGGTGCATTTACCTATCAGCGCTTACCACGTAAGCGGCGAATATGCCATGATAAAAGCTGCCGCCAAAATGGGCTGGCTTGATGAAAATAAAGCGGTGCTGGAATCCTTAACCAGTATCAAACGAGCTGGTGCCGATATGATTGGAACGTACTATGCTCGTCACGCAGCAGAATTATTAAACGGATAGAATTACAAAATGATCAATAGCAAAACATTATTCGATAGGGCCCAACAATCCATCCCTGGCGGTGTAAATTCACCCGTACGAGCATTTAAAAGCGTAGGTGGCACACCAGTATTTATGAGTAAGGCTAAAGGCGCTTACTTGTACGATGCTGACGGCAAAAAATATATCGACTACATCAATAGCTGGGGGCCAATGATTATCGGCCATGCCTGGGAACCAGGTATTAAAGCCATCCTGGAAAAAGCAGAACTGTCTACTTCATTCGGTGCGCCAACAGAATTGGAAATTGACATGGCAGAGCTGATTAAAAGCATGGCACCGAATGTAGATTTGGTTCGTATGGTAAGCAGTGGAACCGAAGCCTGCATGAGTGCCATTCGTTTGGCTCGTGGCTATACCAAACGCAATAAGTTTATCAAGTTCGAAGGCTGCTACCATGGCCATGCCGATGCTTTTTTGGTAAAGGCCGGTAGTGGCGTAGCTACGTTTAATATCCAGGGAACACCGGGTGTGCCTGCGGCTGTTGCAGCGGATACATTGACGGCTCCTTACAACGATTTGGAAGCCGTTGAAAAATTAGTAGCCGAACATAAAGGTGAAATAGCCGCTATTATTATTGAGCCAGTTGCTGGTAATATGGGCTGTATTATTCCGCAACCGGGTTTTATGCAGGGCTTACGGAAAATCTGTGATGAGGAAAATATTGTATTCATTTTCGATGAGGTAATGACCGGCTTTCGTTTGGCTGCTGGTGGTGCACAGGAAAGCCTGGGTATAGATGCCGACCTAATGACGTTTGGGAAGGTAATTGGTGGCGGACTGCCGGTGGGTGCTTTTGGTGGCAAGCGGGAAATTATGGAGCAGATAGCGCCATTAGGTTCCGTTTACCAAGCCGGAACATTGAGTGGTAATCCTATTGCTATGATTGCTGG
>CAXTDG010000458.1:0-4443 GCA_964242675.1 uncultured Chitinophagaceae bacterium | reverse complement strand
CGGTTGGCGAGAGTAGGCTTCTCTAAGATAGAGGGGTATTTGCAAGGTGGCTTCGAAAGCTGGCGAAAGGCAGGTTACAAGATTGACTTGGTAATAGATGTGGAAGCCGATGAACTGGCCATGGATATTCCTTACGACGATCATTTGATAGTGGTAGATGTACGAAAAGAAGCGGAATATGGCGATGGCCATGTAAAAGATGCCATTAATATGCCGCTAAGCGATATGACGGATACTGCAACACTGGCATCTGTAGAGGAAAATATGAATGCTTACGTGCATTGTGCTGGTGGCTACCGTAGCGTTATTGCTATTAGCTTACTAAAACGGCAGGGCATTCATAATGTGCGGAATGTAGTGGGTGGCTATGAGGCTATCAAAAATCAGAAAAGCATTAAGACGGAAAAAGAGGAAAGTCTGCTGAATTAAAAGAAGAAAGCCCCCACCTATCCTCCCCAACGGGGGAGGGAATATGCGAAGAATAAAGCGGAGACTTGCAAAAAAAGAAGGAATAAATTCTTCACCGCAGGGTTTCCGGCTTTCTAACCCTGCGGATTCGCAGGCTTCTTTGCATTAGTAAAGCCCAATAGTAGCACTACACTTGAATAGTGCCAACGCCGTAAAAGCCCAATGGATAATAAATAGCCTGGCTCAAAAAGAAAACAGTAAAAAGAACGCTACCCGTGATGGGAAAACCAGCAATGCTACAACCGCAGCACTTTAAATTGTAGACCTTAACCTTTAAACGACATCACTCCAAAAGAAAAGACTGTTTTATTTGCGGGCTTGTATTTAGTTTGCCACTTGCAGTGTTCCTAAAAGAATTGAACCAATGAAAACATGGAAATGGATTGTATTAATAGTCGTTGCGTTGATAGTAGGGCTGATTGTTTTGAAAAAAACAGGTGTAATTGGCAAGGATGAAGGCATACAGGTAGCAGTTGAAAAAGCCAGCCGCCGCACCATTATTGAAACCGTTACTGCCAGTGGAAAGATTTACCCGGAAGTGGAAGTAAAGGTAAGTTCCGACATTAGCGGCGAAATAACTGAACTTACCGTGCAGGAAGGCGACAGCGTAAAACGGGGACAAGTGCTGGCCCGCATTTATGCCGACATTTATGCCATTCAGCAACAGCAGGCAGCCGCTCAGGTAAGCCAGCAGCAATACCAGGTAGCCAATACGCAGGCGCAACTTAGCGGCCTGAAAGCCACGATGGATCAGGCGCAGGTAACACTAAATCGCCAAAAGCAATTGCTCACAGACAAGGTCATCAGCCAATCAGAATTTGAACAGGCGCAGGTGACGTACAATACAGCTATTGCCAATTTTAATGCAGCTCAAAAAGGAATTAATGCTACGCAAGCTGGTGTGCAAGGGGCACAGGCAGCGCTGCAACGGGCCAGCAAAGATGTAAGCCGGGCCACCATCACCGCTCCCATGGATGGAGTAGTAAGCTTACTAAATGTAAAAAAAGGCGAACGGGTAGTGGGTACCGCCCAGATGGCTGGTACTGAAATGATGCGGATTGCCGACTTCAAAAGCATTGAACTGCGGGTAGATGTATCGGAAAATGACATCCCGAAAATTAAGGTAGGCGATAGTGCTATTGTAACGGTAGATGCTTACACGGGTCGCAAATTTAAAGGGCTGGTATACCAGATAGCTAGTAGTCAGAATGGTGCAGTAACTGCAACAAGCGTAAGTAGTAGCTCTAACGACGTTACAAATTACAAAGTGTTCATCCGCATCATTCCCGAATCGTACAAAGACCTGATGACTAGTCGCAACTTTCCTTTTCGGCCCGGCATGACGGCGAGTGCTGATATACAAACAAAAACACAAACGAATGCCTTAAGTGTACCCATTAATGCGGTAACCACCCGTGACAAAAACGACGAGAACAAAAGCAGCGAAGATGAAAAGAAAGCCAGCAATGGCCAGGACGAAGCCGCCCCGGTGCAAAATGGCGAAGAAGACGAACGGCAGATTGTGGTGTTTGTAATGCAAGCCGACGGAACCGTAAAAAAACTGCCCGTTACCACAGGCATTCAGGATACCCGCTACATCGAAATCACTGGAGGCCTCAAAGGAAGCGAACAGGTAGTAAGCGAACCTTACAACACCATTTACAAAACGCTCAAGAATGGCACTAAAGTAAAAGTGGTACCGAAGGAAAAACTGTTTGAGGCGAAGCAGTAGTGGTGAATGGTCAATCGTGAATGGATCAAGCGGTTTGAACTTTATTTCGGACTTTCCATCTTTTTGACTTTTGTTTTTCCGCCCCTTCCCCGCCCCAGTTCGTGTCCTAACGAACCGGAACCAAACCCACGCCAGCTCTGGCTTTGCCGGGTTTCGCATCACTGGTGGCCCGGTTCTGCGTTTTCTTTTTGAGCCAGGCAATTACTTATCTATTGAGCTTTTGCGGCGTTGGCACCATTCAAGTGTAGTACTACTATCGGGCTTTTACTGACACAAAGAAGCCAACAATTCCGCAAGGTTACAAAAACGGAAACCCTGCGGGAAAGAAGATTTTCCTAACAACTGGCTAATTGATCTCTGACAACTGATTAACTGATTTCTGACAACTTTATAGCTTGCAAACTTCATTACAATTCGGAATATTAGGCAGCGGTAGCTGGGCTACGGCGCTGGCCAAATTGCTCACCAGCAACCACCATACTATTAATTGGTGGGTACGCAATACCGATACTATTGACATTATCCAAAAGCGGCGGCACAATCCGCATTACCTATCGGCAGCTTATTTCGATACAAAATTGCTACAGATGAATGCCTCCATTGAAGAAGTGATTAACCAGTCGAATGTGCTGATTGTGTGTATTCCGTCCGCCTACCTGATACCAGCTCTTGACTCCCTGCCAAAGGATATTTTTCAAAATAAAAAGATTATCTCCGCCATTAAAGGCGTGCTGCCCAACGATAAGCACCAGCTACTTAATGAGTACCTGGAGGATATTTTTCATCTTCCCCTGAACCAGTATTTTACGCTCATGGGCCCCTGCCATGCCGAGGAAGTAGCTGCCGAAAAACTCTCCTACCTCACCTTTTCCGGCGAGGATACAGCCACCACAGCTTCGTTAGCAGCTTATTTCCAAAGCGACTGCCTGAATACGGTAGTGAACCACGACATCTGGGGTACACAATATGCCGCTGTTCTAAAAAACATTTATGCAGTAGGTGCCGGCATAGCCCATGGATTGGAATATGGCGACAATTTTTTGAGCGTATACATCGCCAACGCTACCTACGAAATGACTGTATTTCTACGCCGGATAATGGAGTATAAACAGGCACCGGATACCGATAAAATAAATTACACCAGCAGCGTGTACCTCGGCGACCTACTGGTTACCTGCTACAGCCTGTATAGCCGCAACCGTACGCTGGGTAATATGATTGGCAAGGGCTACTCCGTAAAAGTGGCCCAACTGGAAATGAACATGGTGGCAGAAGGCTACCCGGCCAGCAAAGGCATTCTGTACATTAATAAAGATATTCAGGCTAGTATGCCCATCGCCACCACCCTTTACCAGATATTATGGGAAGGCCTGCCTGCTGCTGTTGGCTTCGATAAAATAGAAGAAGTCCTACGTTAAAAGCAATCAGTCGAACTAGTAATCGTTATCAGCAATAGATTTTACATTCAGCCAATGAAGCAGCTTCTTCTTTTTATTTTTTCTTTTTTACTTCTTACTTCTACCAGGGCGCAAAAAATTCTGTTTGTCGATAGCAGCCAGGCCGGTATTTCCTTTCGTGGTTTGAGCGTTGTAAACGATTCTGTGCTATGGCTCAGTGGTAGCAAAGGCACGGTAGGCAAAAGTTTGGACGGTGGTCGCAGCTTCACCTGGATGCACCCGGCTGGTTTTGAAAAACGTGACTTTCGGGATGTAGAAGCATTTGATGCGAACACTGCCATCATTATGGCGGTAGACAGCCCGGCCAATATTTTAAAAACCACCGATGGCGGCCTTACCTGGAAAACCGTTTACGAACGGCATTTAAAAGGCATTTTCTTAGATGCTATGAGTTTTAAAAACAACCAGCGGGGCGTTTGCGTAGGCGATCCTATCAATCTACGTTTCTGGCTGGTAGAAACAAACGACGGTGGCGATACCTGGCAGGAAACGCCACCACCTTTTCGCCCACAATCAGTACGGGAAGAAGCCTGCTTTGCCAGCAGCGGCACCAACCTGCAATTCACCGATGACCCCCGTTTTGAATATGGCTTTGTAAGTGGCGGCTATCAAAGCCGGTTGTTTATGATGTCCCGTAATCGTAGTGAGCCAGGTGCTGTTATTGAACTGGAAATCAATAAAGATCTGCAAAGTACCGGGGCTAATTCGCTGGCTATAAACGGAAAGAATTATGTAGTGCTGGGAGGAGATTTTAATGACTATAAAATGGAAATGTACAACAGCACC
>CAXTDG010000457.1:0-4462 GCA_964242675.1 uncultured Chitinophagaceae bacterium | reverse complement strand
CGGAGAGTTGGCAGAGCGGTCGATTGCGGCAGTCTTGAAAACTGTTGACTGTAACAGGTCCTGGGGTTCGAATCCCTAACTCTCCGCCAGTTTAAAAATTTAAAAAGCCTTTCATTTATTGAAAGGCTTTTTGTTTTAGGATGATGCCGAACGGTTCTATTGAGTTTTTAATCTGGTTTACATCCAAGAGTTATAAAAAATGTTCTGTTGAACTATTGCAAAAACAAAAAGCATGGCTATTCACACAGCCATGCTTTTTGTTTTATGTAAGGCAGGATAGAATTTCAGTATCCCGCTTTTGTCGTTAATTCCTTTTAATTAAAAGTTTCTGTGTTTCGGTTTTGTTTTCAGTTTGTATTTGCACCAGGTATGTACCTGCTGCTAATGCACTAGTTCGCAAAGTGGTTTTCAAGGTTGGCTGAGAAATGGTTTTAGTAAGCAGTTTTCTTCCCTGCTGATCAATAACAGTTATTGTCCCGTTTTTAATACTGTTATTGAAACTGATATTCACTTCGGCAACAGCGGGGTTTGGCCATAGCAAACTACTAAAGGCATTTTTGTCAGATAGTTTAACGCTGAGAATCTGGCTTAAGGTAGCCTTATTGTCCAGATCAACCTGGCGCAGCCGATAGTACACCGTTATGTTAGCGGGAATATTGACATCTGTGAAGGAATACTTAACCGGTATGTTAGAACTGCCATTTCCTCCTACAAAACCAATTTTTACGAAGTTCACACCGTCCAGGCTTCTCATAATATCAAAGCCTTTGTTGTTGAACTCTTGTTCCGTTTGCCAATTCAGAAGAGCATCCTTCTCCTTTAGTGCAACCGTAAAATCAGTAAGCTTGATAGGTAAAATAGTACCTGCCTCAGTCAATAAAAATTGAGAGAAACCAGTGAAGTCGCCTGTGTAAGCAATAACGCCTGTGGTAGCCGAATTATCAACTACTGATGATGGTATAATCAACTTTGAATTGGTAAAATCCAGAACGGCGTTTAATGGAACACCATCTTTTACTTTTAGAATCTTTAAGCTAGTTGCACTGGCACCCCATATAGCAAGTTCGGCGGCTGTAAAATATAGTGTGCCAGTATAGGTAGCCGTTGTATTAGCGGTAACAGGGCTAATGCGAATTACTTTTTGCGTTGCCAGATAGGTAGCGGTACCTGAATTAATCGTTCTTTGCCCATTACCAGAAACTGTTACACCTGCATTTACACAACCTATGTTTTGGCTTAGATTGGCCACCCGTGCTACCAATAGCGAATCGGAACCATTGTACAAATAGCTGCTATAATTGCCATTGATAACATTGGAAGCAGTTATCTGGTTAGCACTTACTTCTACTGCGGCCCTGGTTGAGCGGCCGGTAATAAGTACTTCATCAATCAGTAGAGGTGGGTTATTGCCATCTGCAATGTCGTTAGTCCATCGGAAACCTATATAAACGGTTGGCAGGTTGGCTATGGCTGGTGGTAAGCTAATAGTAGTATCTGTGGCAGCAGTTCCTTTTCCGTATAAAATAAGTGGGGCATTGGTAATAGAATCGTTGACAAACGAGAAGGATGTACCATTTACTGAATACATAATACGACCATAATCATATATCGATGCAGGCTGTGCCGTGTAATACTCACCTTCCACTTTATACCGGAATTTAAGTTTCAGGTTTTTGATGTTGGTGGTGCTGAATGATTTTGTAATAAGAATACGGTCGGTGGCCGATGTGTTGGTATAAGCCAGCGGTTCGGTAGTTGCATTATTACTAATGTAAGCAGCATTGCCCGTAATACCAGCGCCACCATTTGGCCCTAATACCCAATTGTTTACCGAAGTGCCACCGCTGAACGTACCCGATACCCATCCAACCGGCAGTGCCGTTGTAGTGGTATCAAAGTTTTCATTAATCAGGGTAACTAAATTGGTAAGTGGCGGTGCTATAATACTGGTAGGCGCTGCATCGTCATCTGTAATAGTAATAGTATGTGTTTGGTTGTTTACACCAGCAACGCCGGTACCGCCATTTGCATTTAGCAAATAGTTCAGCACTAATGTTTTATTACCATCAACGGTGGCATTATCTAAAATAGTAATGGCCATATTTTTAGTACCGGTTTCGCCTGCGCTAAAAGTAAGTGTGGCAGGAGATAATGAATAATGCACTCCATTAACAGCCGTACCCGCAGTTGAGAAGGTAAGGTTGATAGTAGCACTTGCAGCGGTTCCTAGTTTTACAGGTACGTTATAAGTCTTAGAAATGCAACCGTTGGTGGTTCCAGTTCCTTCCGTAACTGTACTAATTGCTTTCACAAACTCAATGGCTGGGTTGCAATTGGCAGAAGCGCCAACGCCTACTGCAAACCATGCATTGGTTACCTGCCGCACTTCGTTGGAGCAGGCACCATAAAGCGTAGTAGCTGCATTGATGCTGGCGGTACGGGTGGCCGCATAATCTGAATTAGGCGTTAGGTTCAGCTCAGTTAGGTAAGTAATCTGCTCTGCTTTTGCCCAACTTAGTCCAGTTACATTATAAGTGTCACCATTGTCATTTGTTCCACTTTCGCCTTGTACCAATATGTAAAACCACTTGTTGATAACGCCGCTATTGTAATGCACACCGCAGTTATCGTTGGTATTGGAATTGGGAACCGGGCAGCCACCCAATGTGGTAGGGTACCATAAGGTGCCGAAATAAGTATCTGGCTGATTACCGGCATTCGGGTTTTGCATATCTCTTAAAAAGCCTGTGCTTTGATTGGGCGAAATTTCTTCGCCTATTTTAAAGTTTTGCTTAAATCCACCTAACCCGGAATAATGCTCAACTGCTGCACCCCATATATCACTAAAGCCTTCATTTAAGCCGCCTGATTCTCTTTGGTAAACAAGCCCTGCCGTTGTTTGGCAAACGGCATGGCCTAGTTCGTGGGCTGTTACATCTAATGATGTAAGAGGTCGAAACCCATTTGCATTACCCGTTAAATAAGTACCATCTCCATAAAACATAGCGGCACCACTCCAGTAAGCGTTATCATAACCTGCAGAAGCGCTCACCCGCACATGTATATAGCTTTTCATGGGGCCATGGGCATTGTTCCAGCCGGCCCGGCCACGTACCAGGTTCCAGTAATCGCTTACTTTTTGCAGGCCCCATTGTACATCCAGTGCTGCATTATCGTAGTTAGCGTTGTCAAACTCAGCAGCAGTCCAGTTATTATCATTATCTGTAAAATCAACCGCCAGCAAATCGTTAGCAGATGATTGAACCAACCGCTGGTAGTTTACGGTAATAATGCTATCGCCATTCTTTTGCGAACGAAGCCGGAAATTAGTGCCGGTATTATCGGCGATAAAACTTTGGTTACCGCTATAGCGGGTATCGGCGGTGCCTGTAGCATTTGCGTGTTTAATGATTTGATCCGAGAAAACGATTTCCCCGTTCACAGCATTTACATAAATGTAAGATTTACTTATAGGAACATCTGCTTCAATTGAAAATTTATAGGCAAGACAAAGCTGTCCAATCTTATTGTATATGTCCTGCACATACACTAGTTCGCCAATAGGTTTCTGATAAGCCGGGTCGTTGCCAGTGTAGCCTTGCCATACATATTTTACCGCTCCCACAGCGTCCATTGCCTTTTGTAGGGCCTGGTCGCTGCTAATAGATGGGGCAGTTGCAATATTATCCGGAATGGGGTAAAACTCCAGTTGCATAAAAGACACAGCATTGTTTTGAGAAGCCATTTTAACCCTGCCATGCTCAACCTTAATGCCTTTGTATAACTGCTGAATAGTTTGCACTTCAATGCTTCCACTACTTTCTGTTCTAACTGATTGGAGTGCATCTTTACCACTACGCAATTGTAGCTGCTCCCGCAGCCAGCTAAGCCCTTGTTCTTTTGTAAGGGCGCTACCTTCTCTAAATTTAAGTGAACCCAAAAAAGGCATTTTGTTACTTACCGTAAAATCGGAAATCGGTTGACTCTCCTTATTTGCCTGCAAACGGGATTGTAGCCCAGTAAGCGATGGTTGGGCTTTGGCGGCAACACTAAAAATCAGTAGTGTTGAAAGGAGGCGTAAAGATTTTTTCAAGGATTCTTTATTTGGTGAATGAGAAAATTGAGAAACCAGTAAAATAATCACCAAATCTTACAAATGCAAGTAATACAACTCATAATTGGTAAACAGGCTTTTGCAGGCAATACGAAATATTACACAGGATTGATTCTTCCTTTTCACCAAACAAAAACCGCTAAACAGTTATAAGCTGTTTAGCGGTTTTAAAAAATGTAGCTACCTCTTAAAATTCCAGCTTGGCAAAAGCCAGATAGTTGCGATACAGGCATGGGATAATTACCTGCCGCTGCCCGGTTTGCTTGGCATAGCGAGGTAAAAAGCTATAGCCCTGATCCAGGTTTTTTAAAGTAGGATTACGAATGATTTGCCCGGCAGGTTCTATAC
>CAXTDG010000456.1:0-4464 GCA_964242675.1 uncultured Chitinophagaceae bacterium | reverse complement strand
GCTACCCGGGATGTGAAAACCAACAATGATACAATAGCAGACCTTTGAACTTTAGACCTTAAACTTTAAACTAATAATCGCCTTTTGCTTGCAGTAGAAAACATAACAAAAAGATTTCCGGGCGTAATAGCGCTAAACCAGGTGTGCATGGAATTGTACCCTGGGAAGGTGAATGCCATACTTGGTGAAAACGGCGCCGGAAAATCTACGCTGATGAAGATTTTATCCGGGGTATACTGCGAGTATGAAGGCCGGATATTGTTGAAAGGTAAGGAGGTAAAATTCAGTTCTATAAAAGATGCACAAGCCTGCGGTATTGCCATCATTCACCAGGAATTGAATTTGATTCCTTACCTCAGTATTTGGGAGAATATTTTCCTGGGCAGGGAATTAATTAATGGTTGGGGGTTGCTGGATAAAAAGGTGATGCGACAACAAACGAAAGAACTGCTGCAGCGCCTGAAATTATCGCTCCACCCGGACACTTTAGTGGCCGATCTGAAAGTGGGCCAGCAGCAGGTAGTAGAAATTGCGAAAGCCCTGCTAACCGATGCTGAAGTCATCATTATGGACGAACCCACTTCGGCCATTAGCGATAAAGAAGTGGAGGTGCTGTTCAGCATTATTGCCGACCTTAAAAAAGCGAATAAAACCATCGCCTATATTTCACATAAGCTAGATGAACTTTTCAAAATTGCTGACCATTATGTTGTGCTGCGGGATGGCTGCTCCATTGAGAGTGGCAATATGCAAAGCATCACCCACGACCAGCTGATTCAGAAAATGGTGGGGCGGGAAATAAATATGTTACGCAAGCATGGTACTAACAAATCAGTAAGACCGGAAGCACTACGACTGGAAAATATCCAGGTAAAGCATCTTGCTAAAAAGGGCGAGTGGTTGCTAAAAAACATTTCCTTCCAGGTAGGTAAAGGTGAAATTGTAGGCATATTTGGGCTGATGGGCGCCGGACGTACAGAACTGCTGGAAACCATTTTTGGCCTATACGATGGCTATGCCAGTGGAAGCTTATTTATTGAGGGTAAACCAGTGCCTCTTTCTTCGCCTAAAGAAGCCATCAAAGCTGGGCTGGCCCTGGTGCCGGAAGATCGTAAAAAGGACGGATTGGTGTTAGGCTTAGACGTACGGAAAAACATCAGTCTCACTACGTTGGACAACCTAATGAGTGGTGGCTTGCTTAGTGAAAAGAAAGAGGCCAGTTTAGCTGATAAATACATTGGCGATTTAAAAATAAAAACTTCTTCAGACAGGCAGCTTGCGGGCAACTTAAGCGGTGGCAATCAGCAAAAGATTGTGCTGGCCAAATGGCTGGCTAAAGGCCCTAAAGTGTTGATGCTAGACGAACCTACACGAGGTATAGACGTGGGTGCTAAAAGCGAAATCTACAAACTCATTTTACAATTGGCCGATGCAGGCCTGGGCATCATCGTGGTATCGTCGGAGATGCCGGAACTACTGGCAATTTCCGACCGCATTCTGGTGCTGGCTGAAGGAGTCCTGACCGCCGAAATCCCTATTGCAGAAGCCGATGAAAACACCATTTTAAAAGCAGCTATTCCCAAAACCATATAACGCATGGATGCCTTATTAAAAAACAATCCAACCGCCGTGGGCTGGAGAAAATATTCCGGTATCCTCACCCGGTTTCAGTCGCTGATAGCCTTGCTGGTGCTGTGTTTGGTCATCAGCCTGCTATCTAACAAATTCCTGACGGTTGACAACGCATGGAACGTACTTCGCCAGATTTCGGTGAACGTTTGCGTAGCCACCGGCATGACGCTGGTGGTACTTACCGCCGGTATCGATCTATCCGTTGGTTCGGTGTTAGCGTTGGCTGGGGCCATCACCGCAGGCTTACTTAAAAACGGAATCGAGTGGCCGTCTCAAAACCTGTATATCGGCTTTACGTTACTCGGTGCTATCCTTATTGGCATGCTGGTAGGCGGCCTATGCGGCGCCTTCAATGGCTGGACGATCACCCGCTTTAAAGTGCCGCCTTTTGTAGCCACGTTGGCCGTCCTTACCATAGCCCGGGGCCTTACCCTGCTCTGGACAAAAGGCTTTCCTATCAGTGGATTGGGTACGCAGTTCGACTACATCGGCACCGGCTGGTTTCTCGGCATTCCACTGCCTGTTTGGATCTCTGCTATCGTAGTAGCCTTTGCCGTAGTCGTTACGCAAAAGACACGGTTTGGCCGCTATATCTATGCCATTGGCGGCAACGAAAATGCCGCCCGTTTATCCGGCATTAGCATCTCCAAAATGAAAATGGGTGTGTACATGATTGCCGGTGTGCTGGCAGCGGTAGGCGGCATCATTGTTACTTCCCGGCTCGACTCGGCACAACCCAATGCTGGCGCCACTTACGAGCTGGATGCCATTGCCGCTGTAGTTATTGGCGGCACCTCTTTATCAGGCGGCCGGGGCAGCATCATGGGTACGGTGTTGGGCGCTATTATCATCGGTGTTTTGAACAATGGTTTAGTGCTATTAAATGTATCGCCCTTCTGGCAGCAGGTAGTAAAAGGCTTCGTCATTCTACTGGCCGTAATGATTGATAAAGCCAATCAGAAAACAAAGTCGTAGCAGTGAATGGTAAATAGTCAATGATGAATATCACTGCTGTTCCCACTCACTGGTTTTCGCATCACTGGTGGCCCGGTTCTATCATTTTCTTTTTGAGCCCAGTAGTTGAATACGCATTGAGCTTTTGCGGCGTTAGCACCGTTCAACAGTTATTTATCCATTAGGCTTTTACTGAAGGGGAGAAGCCAGCTATTTAGCATGATTAGAAAACCGAAAACTCTATGGTGAAAAAAGCAAAGTCTAAAACAAGCATGCTTGAAGTTTACTTTGAGAACGTCGCATAAAAGAAACGCAACTCTAAGAATGATTTTGAACACTGAAGTAAAAGGGTAAGAAGTAAAAAATAAAACCCAGCACTGATAAACTTTAGAGAGGCGTGAGCTCGAAAAAGCCGCCGGAGGCATTGGCGTTTTTCTTGAATTTTCTTTGGTTACTTTCTTTGTTTCAAGACAAAGAAAGTGACAACTAACATCAGCGAGAAGCTAAAATTAATCAGAGCCTCAGAAAAGCACAGAACTTGAAAGTGCATAGGAGAACTCAAAGTATATATAAATCAACATGCAATACATCCTCGCTATAGACCAAGGCACCAGCAGCACTAAAACCATCATATTCGATACAGCAGGACAACCCGTTGCCCGTGGTATTGAACCGCTAAAAACAAATTACCTAAACAATGATTTCGTAGAGCAGGATCCGGAAGAAATCTACCAGAATGTCTTAGCATCTGTTCAACAATGCCTGAATGACTTTAAAGCCAAAGGTGGCAACATAGAAGCCATCAAAGCAATCGGCATTTCCAATCAACGGGAAACCTTTGTCGTATGGAATAAAGCAGGTATACCGCTGCACAATGCAGTCGTTTGGCAGTGCAAACGTTCGGCTGCTATTTGCGACCGCCTGCTACAGGAAGGATATGAAGAAACCATTCAACAAAAAACCGGCTTGCGAATAGATCCTTATTTCTCCGGCACCAAACTCCTTTGGCTATATGAAAACAACGAAACAGTAAGAACAGCTATCAACGAAGGCAATGCCTACTTCGGTACGATTGATACCTGGCTACTATACAAATTCACCAATGGAAAGAGTTATGCTACTGATTATACCAATGCTTCACGTACACTGTTCTTTAATCTGCATACATTAAGCTGGAATGTAGACATTCTTCAAAAATTCAATCTGTCTAATCTTCATTTACCAAGCTTACAACCCTCTGCCGCCGCTTTCGGCTCAACTGATTTAAACGGCCTATTACCAACACCCATTGGCATTACTGGCATGATTGGCGATTCCCATGCCGCTGCCTTTGGCGAAGGTTGTTTTGCTCCCGGCACGGCTAAGGCTACGTTGGGTACCGGTTGCTCTATTTTAATGAATATTGGCGCTACTCCTACTCTATCTAAAACCGGCATGGTTACTACTATCTGCTGGAGCACTGAGCAAGAAACGGCGTATGCCCTGGAAGGGGTCATTGTTTCCTGTGGCGCTACCATCGAATGGCTAAAAAATGAGTTGGAACTATTTACAAATAGCAAAGACACAGAAGCTATGGCAACTGCCGTACCCGACAATGGAGGCGTTTACTTAATTCCGGCGTTCAGCGGCCTCGGTTCGCCGTACTGGCAAATGGACAGGCGGGCTGCCATTACCGGGCTTAGTTTCGGAAGCACCAAAAACCATATTGTACGGGCAGCATTGGAGTCTATCCCATACCAGATAAAAGACATTATTGATGCCATGACGGGTGAAGCAGGAAAACCATTAGAAACCCTCAACCTCAATGGCGGCATTACTTCTAACCGCTTCGTTATTCAATTTCTTACCGACTTAATCAATTGCCCCGTTGAAACGTTT
>CAXTDG010000455.1:0-4465 GCA_964242675.1 uncultured Chitinophagaceae bacterium | reverse complement strand
CGTTGCATTCAGCCGGGTGATGTCAACAAGTTCGTCGGGGCGCTCCACGTCTTCTTTCATAAGGTCAACGAGGTTGGTACCGCCGCCCAAGTAGTACGTATTTTTACCAAAAGCCTGCACTGCCTGCTCTTTGGTGGTAGCACTGGTATATTTAAAAGGTCTCATGGTACTTTTGTTTTGATGGGGTTGATTACCTGATTATGCCTGTTTTGCTTTTTCCATTTCTTCTTTGGTGGCAAAACTCCAAGTGGGCATTTGGGCATCGCCTGAATGCACCTGTTTAAATGCCTGCACAATGTTGTTGTAGGCACCGCAGCGGCAGATATTACCCGACAGCCGTTCCCGGATTTCTTCTTCCGACAACTTCAGGTTGCGTTTGGTGTCTTTAAAATTACCGGTTACATAACTGGCGTCTCCGTTTTTTGCTTCCTGCAACAGGGCTACGGAAGAACAGATTTGACCCGGCGTACAGTATCCGCATTGGAACCCGTCATGGGTAATGAATGCCTGCTGCATGGGGTGCAGGTTGCCGCCTTTCGCCAGCCCTTCTATGGTAGTCACCTTCTTGTTTTCGCAGGTAGCTGCAAGGGTGAGGCAGGATAGGCTTCTTTTTCCATCAATCATTACGGTACAGGCACCGCACTGGCCGTGGTCGCAGCCCTTCTTGGTGCCCGTGAGTGCCAGCCTTTCCCGCAGAGCATCCAGCAAACTCATCCTAGAATCAATGGTCAGCGGTTTGGCTACATCATTGACGAACAGATTTACTTTTAGCTCGTTCATTAGCGGGCCGGTGACCGCCGGTAGGTCCTTCTCCGGTCGGGCAAACAGTTCCGAACTGAAATAAGTGGCCGCCAGAACGCTTAAACTGGCAGCGGAAACCTGTTTCAGAAAGGTGCGTCTGCTACTTCCGTTCAGGCCCATTTGTGCCAGGATGGTTTCTTCATCCGGACTTAAGTCTTCCAGTTCAGTTTGTTCTAGTGTTTTTTCGTTTTCTATCATAGCTAATGATTTTGAACAGGAGCATTGCTGGAGGGCAACTCTTCCTGTAAGGGAGAGTAAAGGCTATTTTACAATTGGTAAACCATTTGTATACCATCCCCTATTCTAAAATTCACAACAGCATTAAGCTGATTTGGGTTTAAAACGTTTGGAAATTATGTTGAAAGTTGGGTGTAGATTTTGGCTATCATCAACCTCCGCTATTGTATGTTTTCGTAAGAAAGTAAAGCTAAGCCTGTAAGTTGGTTCGTCGTTTTACTTAAAGGCACAATCAGGAAGATTGGTAGCAGAAACCGTAATCTGTATAATCGGGTTTTACCACTACCAGACGAAACAATTACATCCCCAGTAATTCAGGTTCACTATCCACATTCCCCCAATAAGCACTGTCAGGCCTGACAGGTCCATATAATTAGGGTCAATCAACGATGAACCGATGGCCCACCAGGTAAGTGTTCCTTCGGCGAGGAAATAATCGGTAGAGGATGCGGTTTTGGACCGCTTTCTATGGTAAACCCAAAGTCCGTATGCTGCCACAATAAGGAAGTAAATAATGAAGACTACGTAGTCAGGGGTTTGCAGTTTTTTCATTTGGCAATCGTATTTCGTTTTTAAAAAGAAGGTCTTGAAGGACTTGTCAAAGAGTTTGTTTCTAGTCCAATGAGTAACAAAATCTTTTTACAAGACTTTCCAATACACTAGTGCTATTTAACTCTGAAAAAAGGTATACCCCAAGGTCCCTAAATTCATCCAAGTACACTTAAAACCTTACACTTCGAAGCCTTAGCCGGACTTTACGGATTATGCCTCACGATTATTGGTCATCTTATAAAAAAGGGTAGACACGTTTCTCACCTTTCAAGGGTTTGAGTTATTATCCAAAATCCATTCGGGGATATACTTATTGCCACCGTAGATTACAACTGGAATCACCATCAGACAATACTTACAGACAATTTTTTCTTATGAAGAATTGAATACTGTATTCACAAGTTTTATTTCTTCAACAACTTGTATTCAGTTTACTCCAAGAGGTTGAAAGTGACATTTAAGGCAGTTTCAGTCTTATTATTTTCTCCCTGTTTCTTAATAAAAAGCCCGCTGTAGATACAGAAGGCCTGAGATTGCTTGCTATTAAAACTAAATCTTGTACTACCTCTATTTGTCAGTCCCGGCAAAACATCCAGTTAGTTATATTGAAGAGATTTTAAAAACTATCAAATAATTGAGTGAATTCGATAAAATCTTATTTATAACATGTTGATTATCGCCGGAACTCATTTTGAACTACCGACTATCTGATTTTCCAGAGAATCGATTTTTGTAAATTTTTTTTGAGATGTTAAAGATAAGTATAAATTTGACGATCAAACAGAATAGTATAGTACAACGTTCAGCTACTGTCTTCGCAGAGATTTAATTTCGTAATCAGTAACTGGAAACATCACTTTCAACCTTTGCTAACCAAATATTGCCTTATGAAAGTAAAGACTACTTTTAAACGATTGCTTTTAGGCATCTGCCTGCTTTTCCAAATTATTGCAGCCAGTCAGGCGACCGCTCAAAGCCGTCGTATAACTGGTAAGGTATCCGATGAAACAGGTGCCCCCGTCATTGCTGCATCTGTAGTAGTAAAAGGCACCACTACAGGCACCTCTACCGACACGGCAGGTAACTATAGTATTTCTGTAAATGGTACTCCTACGCTGGTGTTTTCTGCTATTGGTTTTACGCTACAGGAAGGTAAAGTAGGTAGTGGCAATAGCCTCAACATTCAGCTGAAAGTAAATCAGGGAACCGCCAGCGGTGCCGAGGTAGTGGTGGTTGGTTATGGCACCCAAAAGAAATCCGACCTTACCGGTTCGGTAGCTTCGGTAAGCAGCAGGGAGTTTGGTGCCAAACCCTTTACTAGCCCCGACCAGATATTGGCAGGCCGGGTATCTGGGGTGGCTATTTCTAACCGTAGCGGCGACCCCGCAGCACCAGTAGAAGTACGTATTCGTGGCGTAGGTACGGTGGGTAATAACCAGCCCTTATTTGTAATTGACGGTGTACCGGTTACCAATAGTTCTAACGTAATCGTAAATACCGGTTCGGCACAGGAAACCAACCCGCTGGCAGGTATTAACCCATCCGACATTGAGTCGATGGACGTGCTGAAGGACGCTTCTGCTACCGCTATCTATGGTGCCAGAGCAGCTAATGGTGTGGTGATTATTACTACCAAGAAAGGAAGAGAAGGCCGTATGAGCCTAACGTACGATGGTTATACCGGTCGTTTGTCGGTTCCTAATAATCGCCTCTTCAAAGTGCTGGATGTTCCTGGCTACATTGCCTTGCAGAGAGAACTGGGGAACGATTTCTCGTCTTTCGCAAGTCAGCCGAATGTTAACTGGCAAAAAGAAATTTTTAAATCTGCTATTGCTACCAACCATAACCTTACCGCCAGTGGCGGTAGTGAAAAGGCCACATACAGTATTTCCGGAGGGTATTTCAACCAAGGTGGCATCGAAAGAGCACAAGGTTTTCGCCGCTATAGCTTACGCATTACCAGCGACCTGAAAGCTACTAAATGGATTAAAGTTGGTGAGTCCGTTCTGCTAAGTGCCATTAACCGGGATCTGCAAGGTGAAGATGCCCAATTTGCTGCTTATAGTTCTTCCCGTAATGCGCCTTTCTTCCAGCCCTATACTTCCGGTGGCCAATACAACCCCCGCAACACAACCACAGCACCTATTGCTGCCACAGCTGTAAACTATGCCTGGTTGACTGACCCCAATTTTGAAACGACTACGGTACAAAACAAGAAGATACTGGGTAATGTGTATGCCGAATTAACTCCCATTCCGCATTTTAACTATCGGGCTTCCATCGGTTTAGATGCCAACTTGATTGACGGCTTGTTTCACCTGTACCCGGTAGATTTAGGCGTAGCAGGTGGCAAAGGCCCCAACTTGTTCAAAAGTGAAATCCTGAATCAGGAAAGGGCTGTAGAGTCAACTATTACCCTAGCTAATACACTAACTTATAACAATCAGTGGGGCGACCACAAACTGACTGCACTGGTAGGGTATGAGCAAAGCGATTACCGTTTTGACAAGCAGCGTATTCAGGGAACTACCCTTTTGTTCCCTGGTCTGAACGTAGCCAGTCTTTCACAGAGCGTATCCGCTACGCAGCCAAAAGACTTGTGGGGCATCCGTGGTGTATTGGGACGTCTGTTTTATTCTTACAAAGACCGTTACCTGCTGACTATCAATTTGCGGAATGATGAATCATCCCGGTTTTCAAAAGAAGAACGTTCGCAGCTTTTCCCATCCGGTTCCATCGGCTGGCGAGTAAGTGAAGAATCGTTCATGAAAAAAATCAAATGGCTCCAAGACCTGAAACTACGGGCTAGCTACGGTAATACAGGTAACCAGTTTACCGGTATCAACTTCGCTTATCTTGCTACGCTGGGTACCAA
>CAXTDG010000454.1:0-4475 GCA_964242675.1 uncultured Chitinophagaceae bacterium | reverse complement strand
ATGTAACAAAGTAGTTATCAACAGCGTTAATAAAAAGGGAAAAATTGGGGATAATCCAAAAAAAATTGTAATTTTACCAAGTGAAAAGTTTAAATAAAAAAAGTATGAAACATACACTTCAAATAGCTTTAGTGGCTGTTGTGCTGTTGGTTTCTGTTAATCTGTATGCCGCCAAAGGCGATGCAAAAGCAAAAAAAGGGGTAGTTCTAAAGTTTAGCGGTTTCGAATTGAAAGGTTTTAATAGCCTAAATATGTTCGCTAGAAATAGTTTTGTCCTGAAAGGTAATTTTACTACTCCTGATAAGGCCCCTCAGAATGGTGAAGTAAATTCATTCATCACCATACAACGAGGAAATACAACCTTCATTTATCCTTATAAACATAAAGTGAGTATTCCACTGTTTAAAACACCAGTTGCTCCTAAGTTATAATTGTTACCCTTTTACAAGAAGGCCGTTCACCTTAAGTGAACGGCCTTCTTGTTTGTGGTCATTTATTTACTGCTTTTGTAATCCAGAATTCGGTACCCGGTTTTAGGCACTTCAAATTTAAAGGCCGGTACTGGGTTAAAAAGCACTTTAGATGCCGTATAAGTTACTTTCATTGGCCCGTTTTGCACTTCGTACTCCAGCACTATGCCCGGCAATGTTTTGAACTGGTAGTCGTAACTCCTGATAACCGGCGATAATCCTGTAGCATACCAGGCTGTTAGCTGGGTACCATCATCCAGTTTAGCCACTGCCTTTTTACAAATGAATCCCGTAATATTTTGTGTACTATCAGTTTCGGTAAACTTGATATTGTTGTAGCGGCGGTTGTAATCTTTCCAATCGGCCGGGTTAAGGTTAATGATAAACTTTTGTTCCCCCGCCTGTTTCAATATCACAGCCGAATCAGCTTTTCCATCATAAATAATGGTCTGGTTGAGCAGGTTGCTTCGCAGTTCTTGCAGGGCCATATTTGCTTTGAGGTAAATGGTGAGCGTTGCTCCGTTGAATACACCGGCAGCTTCCTGTGCATTATTCCCAGTTACCGATACGCTGTATAAAATCGTTCCTTCTGTCATTACCCGTTGGCTGTATCCAGCAACAAAAGCAACTGACAACAAAATTAAAAGTCCAATTTTTTTCATGGTAAATAGAAAGCTGTAAAACTATGCTTTGTTGCTATGTTGGACGCATAAGCAAAGCTTATGTTACCTGTTACCGCAACATTAATATAACTTTTAGAAACACCAGCCAGGTTACAATCAAGTTCCCAGCCTACAACTTTGCTACAAAACAGAAGTGGCTTAACTTTCTAATTTGCAATGCAGCAGTTTGCTTCCTTTAGCTACTCTTTTAGGTAAATGAAATATATGAGATTGTTTTTGTCTGCCTGTTTACTGTTTAGCTCTGCTTTAGCCTTTTCTCAATCTAAAAATTCTGATTCTACCACCGGCTTTTTGTACTGGGGGTTTGGTTATCAGTATCAGTCGTTTAGCCACCTGAGCAGCCGCATTGGTACCCGACCAGAATTTGAAAAACCGGGTAGTAGCATGGCCAATATTTTTTTAGGTATCAATAAAGAAAACAGCGGCTTTATAAGAGATTTTCAGGTTCATTTTAGTGCTAGCACCAAAGGCGATGATGAAAAACGTAGCACTAATATACTTGGCGGCGGTGCTGCTCTTACACTCGGCTACAACTTCTCAAAAAAGAGTAGCTTCCGGATTTATCCTTTTATAGGTGTTTCCGGAGAAACCTATTATGCCAAATTCAACCGGGACGTTTCCAGCATTTCGTTCGATTCTATTTTAGTAAGCAATTCAGTACAGCAGCGTACAGAGCCTGTTTCATTTACCAACATGTTTTTCTGTTACCAGGGCGGGCTGGCGGTTGATTTTATCAATACTAAATACCGTTTTCTGCGGTCAATAGGGTTACGAGCCAGCTATACTGGCAGCTTCAAAAGCCGCACCTGGCGGGTAAATGAGAATCAACTGATTGCCAATGCACCTAGTGACCGGATTAGTCAGTTTAATGGTTCGTTACTGTTTGCCTTCGGCGCTAAACGATCAAACCGGATGATGTTTTAGAAAATACGGAAAACGAAAAAGACGCAGGCTGTTCCTGCGTCTTTTTTATGCGATAGATAGTCGTCTCTAAATATCTTTTCGTATTACTTAAAACTTGTTCGGCATCGTCTGCTTCAACGCTTTCAGATAGCCAGGTACATTCTGGTTTTGCTTAAGGGTATCAAGGTTGCCATTGCTGATGATGTAGAAATTAAACTTGTCAGCGCTGAGCCATGGAATAATTTCGGCTGATGCTTTGGGCTTCACTTTACTAATATAACTGTAAGCGGCATCGGCATTGGTAAATTCCGGGCTGTTCACCTGCACAATGGAGTAGTCGTTATTGATCTTAATTTTCTGTGTGCTCAACTGTCCACCTATTCTCTGGTGATAGCGGTTGAAAGCGTTCAGGCACTCGTTCAGGTAAATCTGGTCAACCTTATTCAGCAGGATGATAACGGTTTGCGGTTCAGCCGTATTTACCAGAAAGCCTTCTATTGGCTTAGGCTTACGGGCCTCCACCAGGGCTAAACTATCAGAAATTCGTTTGGCATTGAGTACTGCGGCAATGCTGTCTTTCCGCCGTTGATTTTTGAGCACTATTGCATTTGCAATGCTGTCTTTTTTGGCCTTGGCAGTAGCAGCTAAGGCATCTCTTGTAGAATCTTTTGCCAGCTTATCGGCAACAAGTTTGGCTGCCGTCGCTTCTTTTATTGAATCTGCTTTCGCTTTAGCCGCAGCTAGTTTTGCAGCCGCTGCATCTTTTAGGCTATAGGCCCTGGCACGGTCGGCGGCAGCTTTTACAATCAGTGCCGAATCTTTAGCCGATTTAGCAGCAGCTAATCGGTTAGCTGTCGATAATTTCAAAGAATCATCCCTCAATTTTTTCGCATTAGCCAAAGCAGCAGCTATCGAATCTTTCGCTGCTTTTTGAGCAGCCAGTTTTGTAGCAGCTGCGTTCTTCGCCGAATCTCGAACAGCTTTTTGCGAAGCAGCTAGTTGTGCAGCAGCATTTTTGATGGAATCCTGCCGAGCTTTATTAGCATTTGCCAGATTAGCCGTCGCATTTTTTATAGAATCTTCCCTTCTTTTTTTTGCCTCAGCAAGGGCTTCTTTAGCAGCCGCATCTTTTATTTTGTTCAGTGCTGAATCCCGAGCCAGCCGCATTGAATCCCGGTTCAACTCCTTCAGTGGTTCAGTTGGGTTGCTGGCAACGATGATGGCAGGTGTTGGTGGTATGGCAATGGTATCATCATCGCTCAATCGGGTGATATTTAGCTTAGTAAGACGGTCTTCAATTTCCTTCCGATGGCTCAATACTTCTGCTAAATGACGGGCTTTTTCAGCTAGTGGCGAAGTAGGATAAGTTGCAGCAAGCACATTCAGTTTTTGAATAGCCACACTATCCTGCCGCTCTTTTACGTAGTAAACCGATTCGATGTACAGCAATTGTGGATTCCAGTAATTATTACCGTAAGTAGAATCGGCCAGCTTTTTATCGGTCACCGCCCGTTGAAAATCACCCTCTATGAATTTGTTGTAAATCTTTTTGTAAGCATCCGTGGCGGCAGGATTCGAACGCTCTGTTCCAAGATTGGGATTGTTAGCTCTTTTGGTAAATTCGCCATCCTTGTATTCCCGGTTCAGCCGCTCTTTCAGTGCTGTTGCTTTTGCCTTTTCGCCTATACGGTTGTAGCAATAAATCAGGTTGAACATCACCTCCTGCGACATATCATTTTCCGATAACCGGGCCAGCAGGGCTTCATATACTTTTATAGCTTCCGGAATATCCTCAATCTTATTCTGCAATGCTTTGCCCTTGGACAGCATTGCTTCATTAATAATTTTGTTGGAAGCTGAAACCTGCTCCTGGGTGGTAGGCAGGTTGGTACTCAACGCATCAAACGTAGCATCTTTAGGATTATAAATGTCATTAATGTCAACTGGTCCTGCAGAACCGGAGCCGCCTTTACCTGCAGCTTTAGTATCGTCGGGTATTGCGGAAGCTAAATCTGTTGTAACAGGTTGCAGCCCTAACTTAGTGTTGAAAGAATTTTGTATTGCAGCAGACCTTCTCCAATTATCCTGGTTAGGGCGAGAACCCCAGCGCTGCTTAAACTGGTTGAAGCCTGTGGCCCGCTGTTGCGGATTATAAAAATAAAACTCTTTGCTAGCATCAGCATCGAACAAGGTGCCGCTGCCTTTACCTATGTCAAACGGATTCACTGCCTGGCCGGTATTGCTCAAGTCAACTTCTTCTTTAATACCCCGTTCCTTCCGCAGCCTTTTTGCCAATGCTTTTACATATGCAGCCCGTTCGCTTTCGGGCATGGCTGCTATTTTTTGCAAACTATCCTGGGCAAAAATGATGCGGTCGTCGTCGTAAATATTTTTGGTGGGCGGCTTGCGAAAAGTGACC
>CAXTDG010000453.1:397-4484 GCA_964242675.1 uncultured Chitinophagaceae bacterium | reverse complement strand
TCGATTGATACGTCAAAATTACCACCGCATCCATACCAGCCCGGCGAGCCGCTTCTACACCTTTTGGTGAATCTTCAAACACAACACATTTCGCATATTCCGTATTTACCAAATCAGCACAAGCCGTAAATACTTCCGGGTCGGGCTTGCTGGTTTTTACGTCGTCCGCCGTTACAATAGCTTTAAAATGATGACGGATATTTAGATTATCCAGCACAAAATCCACGTTGAAAGGAATAGCCGCTGTACCTATTGCCATATCAATTCCCTTTTGGTCGGCTTTGTTTAGAAATGCTTCTAACCCCGGTAATAGTTGCAGGTGCGGACGGTACGTTTTCTGGTACGCTTTTTCCTTCTGCATGCTCCATTTATCCATCTCTTCTTCGGTAAATTTATCTTCCCCAAAAATGCGGATAAACAGTTCGCTATTCTTGCCGTACATGTGGCTTTTCACCTGCTCGGCCGTCATGTTTGCGCCTAGGTCTTCGTTCAGTATTTTAAACCAAGCATCGCCATGGTAGTGCATATCATTAATCATCGTTCCGTTCATGTCGAACAAAAAAGCTGCGTATTTCATCGGGCCGAAAGTAAAGAAAAGAGGGCAGAGAGCAGTTTGCGAAACGTATGAAAAACATGGCTCTTTGTAGTTCCTGGTTTTCACATCCCGGGCTGCCCGGTTCGGCGTTTTTCTTTTTGGGCCCAGCTATAGAATATGCATGAAGCAACTGCGGCGATGGCACCGTTCAAGGCTAGTACTACTATTAAGCAATCCGCCATTCAATCTTCAAAATCGCCTTTCTCAAAGTATTCTAATCAAACGTCAAAATCCTAATCGAAATTTCATATCATCTGCAAAGCCGCTATCAATCAGACATTTACAAAATAGTAATTCACAAATCACAATTCCTAAATCCCAAATCGCCCTGTGTGGCATATTCCTTGACACCGCAACATTGTTCGACTAAAAATAATGACAATGGATAATGTAAAAGATTTACAACAGAAAGCAAATCTGGTGCGCAAATGGTGCATGATTTCAACAACCGAAGCTGGCTCTGGCCACCCAAGTTCCTGCATGTCGGCCGCTGACGTTTCAACTGTACTCTTCGATAAATATTTTACGTACGACGTAAAAGAACCCCTCAATATTTACAACGACCGTTTTGTACTTTCCAAAGGTCATGCGGCGCCGTTGCTTTATACTTTATTTGCTATCGGCGGAGCTTTACCGCTGGAAGAACTGAAAACCCTCCGCAAATTCGGTAGTCGTTTAGAAGGCCATCCGGTACCAAAATTTCCTTTTGCCGAAGCGGCCACCGGCTCACTTGGACAGGGCCTATCAGTAGGAGCGGGGTTGGCACTTTTGGCTAAAAGAGAAAACCTGCCTTACAAAACTTATGTGTTAACCGGCGATGGCGAATTAGCCGAAGGCCAGATTTGGGAAGCAGCAAACTTTGCCTCTTACCACAAACTGGATAACCTCGTTGCCATCCTTGACATCAATCGTTTAGCCCAAAGCGCCGAAACCATGTTTGGTCACCACATCGACCAATACGTAAAGCGTTTTGAAGCATTTGGTTTTGAAACGGTTGCCATTGATGGCCACAACTTTGAGGAAATTGATGCAGCCCTACAAAAAGCTACTACCAATACCAGCGGAAAACCGTTTGCCATTGTTTGTCAAACCGAAAAAGGAAAAGGCGTTTCTTTCATTGAAAACAAGGACGGCTGGCATGGTAAGGCATTGAAGAAAGAAGAACTGGAAAAAGCGCTGCCAGAATTGGGCAACCCAAGCGACGACCTGAAATTCAACTTTAAAACACCTGAAAAAGTTGAAGTAGCGAAGAAATCAGACCTCAGCGTGAAAAGCGATATGAAGTTTGAAGTGGGCAAAGAATACGCTACCCGTGAAGTATTTGGCGAAGTGCTAGTAGAAGAAGGTAAAAAGAATGATTCCATTTACGCACTGGATGCCGATGTGAAAAATTCAACCTTCACGCTGGATTATATGAAAGCGTACCCAGAGCGTTTTGTAGAATGTTATATCGCTGAGCAGAACATGGTTTCCGCAGCGGTTGGTCTTTCCCGTTTAGGTAAAATTCCTTTCGTTGCTACGTTTGCTGCCTTCCTAGTACGTGCCGCCGATCAAATCCGCATGGCTCGTGTGTCTGAAGCCAACATCAAATTCGTTGGTTCTCACGTAGGCGTTTCCATTGGCGAGGATGGTCCGTCACAAATGGGACTGGAAGATATTGCCCTGTTTGGCGCTGTGCCGGATACCGTTATCCTGCAACCATCCGATGCTATTTCCACTGCCGCCTTGGTCCCTGAAATGGTAAATCATCATGGCTTTGTATACATGCGTACGCTACGGCCTAAAACGGAATTGTTTTACAATCCCGACGAGGAATTTCCAATTGGTGGCTCCAAAATTTTGCGCCAATCTGATAGCGATATGCTAACCGTTGCTGCAACTGGAATTACTGTTCCCGAAGCATTGAAGGCAGCGGAAAAACTAAGCGAAGAAGGAATCAACATTCGGGTGCTAGATATTTACTCCATTCATCCAATTGATAAAAAGACGCTCATTCAATCTGTAGAAGAAACGCAGAAAGCTGTTATCATCACTGTAGAAGACCATTTTGAACATGGTGGCATGGGCGATTTTGCAGAAGCGGCTGTGGCAGAGTTAGGTATACGGGTTGAAAAAATTGCAGTGAAAGAAATATCGACTTCAGGTAAAATGGAAGAGTTGATGAAGGCCGCCGGAATTGATGCAGCAGCAATAATTGAAAAAGTGAAATCATTGGTTGGTGCTGAAATAGCAGCCTGATTTACCTCTGTATTTTAAGTTAACACGTTTGATAAATATACATAAGCCAACTGCCACTATGGTAGTTGGCTTTCTTGTAAACCGAAGTATTAGCTTATATTACATAATTAGTCTTGCATTAAAATTGCAATTGCAAGCGAAACCACACAGGTATTTACCTACAAGTAGTTTAAACGAAATCAATATACACCTTATATGAAGTTAGGATTTATAGGCTCTTATCCGCCCCGTGAATGTGGTATAGCTACGTTTACGCAAAACTTGCTACACGCTGTGCGGCAAGGAGGCGATTCTAAAGTATCGGACACTGTTGTGGTAGCAATGAACGATTGTAAAGAAGGGTATAATTATCCGGAGGAAGTAGTGTTTACTATTGACCAGGAAGATCAGCAGGATTATATTAGAGCCGCCGATTACATTAACGACAGTGATATTGATGTATGCATGTTGCAGCATGAGTATGGCATTTTTGGTGGCGAAAGTGGGATCTATATTTTATCTTTATTAAGCAGGCTTACTACGCCTTATTTGGCTACATTTCATGCCGTACTAAAAGAGCCATCTTTCCTTCAAAAAATAATTTTACAGGAGATAGCTGCCGGAGCATTTAAGGTAGTTGTAATGAGCAATATGGCTGTTGAGTTTCTTCGGGATATTTACAACATTCCGTCAGAAAAAATAATGCTGATAGAGCATGGTGTTCCGGCTATCAACAGTCCATCGCCAGCACCAAAAGAGCTTGCAAAATACACGGACAAAAAATTACTTTTTACATTCGGTTTATTGAGTCGTAACAAAGGAATTGAAACGGTTATTAAAGCCTTACCCGCTGTAGTAGAACGCCATCCGGACGTTATGTATATTGTGCTGGGAAATACGCACCCTGGTGTAGTCCGCCATTCTGGTGAAGAGTATCGTACTTATTTGAAACGCCTTGCC
The DNA here is from genome assembly GCA_964242675.1 of uncultured Chitinophagaceae bacterium. Taxonomy (GTDB): domain Bacteria; phylum Bacteroidota; class Bacteroidia; order Chitinophagales; family Chitinophagaceae; genus JAZKFT01. The sequence goes on along the minus strand of CAXTDG010000453.1, from coordinate 712 downwards.
ACTCAATTAGATGTTGCAGATAATGTAGTTTTTGTACCCAAGTTTGTTACTGATGAACAATTATTTAGCTGGTTAAAACAAATTGATATTTATATAACGCCTTATCATAATGAGGCACAGATTACAAGCGGTACCTTGTCCTATGCTATTGGTGCTGGCGCTGCAGTGGTATCTACACCTTACTGGCATGCACAGGAATTATTAGCCAATAATCGTGGTCGTTTATTTCCTTTTAAAGATAGCGTTGTATTAGGCGAAATATTAATCGACCTTTTGGATAACAAAGATGAATTAAATACTATTCGTAGCAATGCA
>CAXTDG010000453.1:0-387 GCA_964242675.1 uncultured Chitinophagaceae bacterium | reverse complement strand
CGTATAGGTGCCAGATATTGGGAAGTAGCAGCAGAAGCTACCCGCTATTTTAATAAAGACAGTAATAATCCTAAACTGTTTTTCAATGCTGATGATATTCCGGAATTAGATTTATCGCATGTGGTAAGATTGACGGATAATACCGGCATTGTACAACATGCTAAGTATGGTATTCCTAATTTAAAAGAAGGCTATTGCCTGGACGATAATGCTCGTGCATTACTGATGATGACGATGGCTTACAGGCAAGTGAAAGCACCAGAGGCTTTGGCGTTGATGCCGGTGTATTTAAGCTTTGTACATTATATGCAAACAGATGCTGGACATTTTCGTAATTTTCGGCATTTCAATACGGCCTATCTTGATGAGATTGGTTCAGAAGACTCA
>CAXTDG010000452.1:0-4500 GCA_964242675.1 uncultured Chitinophagaceae bacterium | reverse complement strand
TTCACAGCATGGGTACTTAGCATCTAGCACAGTTTGATAACAAGCACCATTCTGGAATTGCTGATACAATTCTTCGGCAATATGCGGCGCATACGGTGCCAACATAATTACCAGCGGTTCCAGAATAGCCCGTTTGCTGCACTTTAACTCCGTTAGTTCATTTACGCAAACCATGAAGGCTGATACACCGGTGTTGAAAGAGAAACGTTCGGTATCGTCTTCCAACTTTTTGATGGTGCGGTGGAGTACTTTCAGTTCGGCAGCTGTAGGTGCTTCTTCTGTCCAAACCTTGCCTTTTAGTTCATCGAAAAACAAGCGCCATAGCTTCTTCAGGAAACGGTGAACGCCTTCAATGCCTTTGGTATCCCAGGGTTTGCTTTGCTCAATAGGGCCGAGGAACATCTCGTACATGCGGAAGGTATCGGCACCATATCTATTACATAAGTCGTCTGGATTGACGGTGTTGTAATAACGTTTGCTCATTTTTTCCACTTCGGAACCGCAGATATATTTATCATCTTCCAGAAGAAATTCAGCATCTGCATATTCTTCTCTCCATTTTTTAAATGCTTCTGTATTCAGTTCTAATCCATCAACTAAACTTACATCAACATGAAGGGGAGATGTCAAAATGTTATTAGTATAGTATTTTTCTACAAACTTGGGTAAAGCTCTTTGTAAAAAAGTTGCTTTCTGTGTCCCATCCATGGTTTCCATTTTTTCAAAAATTCCTTTTGAAACAAAAATGGCTGGTTGCTTGTCAGCACTTTTATTATTGAATAGATTATCAATTAGTTCTCCAGTAGATGTAGGGAAAGATATTCTATACACAAACCTTGAACTGCCCTGAATCATTCCCTGGTTCACCAGTTTTTTAAACGGTTCATCAAAGCCAATGTGGCCTAAGTCGTACAGGGCTTTCGTCCACATGCGGCTGTACAGCAGATGCCCAACAGCATGTTCGGTTCCGCCGATGTACACATCTACCTGGTTCCAGTAATCCGTTACTTTTCTATCGGCAAAAGTTTCGGTATTCTGTGGGTCCATATAGCGTAAAAAATACCAGGACGAACCGGCGTAACCGGGCATTGTGTTCGTTTCCCGAATGCCCAGTTCTTTGTCACCTTCTTCCAATCCTTCTAGTTCTGGCTCACGGGCTGGGATGGGTGCTGCACTCCAGGCCGTATTATTTGCCAGCGGGCCTTCGCCACCACTGCCCGGCTTAATGTTTTCCATGTAGGGCAGTTCCAACGGCAGGCTGCTTTCTGGTAATAGATAAGCAATTCCGTCTTTCCAAATAATCGGAAACGGCTCACCCCAATAGCGCTGGCGGCTAAAGGCTGCATCCCGCATGCGGTAGTTGGTTTTGCGGCGGCCAATACCCTTTTCTTCCAGTTGATTCATTACTATTTCAGCCGCTTTCCGCATGGGCGTACCATCCAAAAAGCCGCTATTGCCCAGTACTGCATCTTTGGTTGCATTGGCTTCTTCACCATTAAAAGCGTCGCCAATAATGTTGGTGATTGGAATATTAAAATGCTTTGCAAAACGGAAGTCCCGGTCATCGCCACAAGGCACAGCCATAATAGCCCCGGTGCCATAGCCTGCTAATACGTATTCACTAATCCAGATGGGTATTTCCCGTCCATTAAACGGATTGATCGCATATGCACCGGTAAAGCAGCCTGTAATTTTCTTTTCCGCCTGCCGTTCCCTTTCGCTGCGGCTAGCTACATACGCAATGTATTCATCTACTGCTGCGGCCTGCTCTGCACTTTTTACCTCATTTATCCATTCCAGTTCTGGTGCTACTACCATAAAGTCTACGCCCATAATGGTATCTGGGCGGGTAGTATACACGGTCAAATTTTTCACCGTTGTGCTATCACTTTTTACTTCGAAAGTTATCTCCGCTCCGAAGCTTTTTCCAATCCAGTTGGTTTGCATTTCTTTCATGGCGTCGGTCCATTCCAGCTTGTCAAGATCGCCCTGCAAGCGGCCGGCGTATTCGGTAATGCGGAGGTACCATTGGCGTAATTTCTTTTTCACCACCGGGTAGCCACCCCGTTCGCTCACACCGTTTACCACTTCGTCGTTAGCCAGTACGGTTCCTAACGCTTCGCACCAGTTTACTTCTCCCTCACCACAAAAGGACAGGCGGTATTCCATTAAAATATCCTGCTGCTGTTTTTCATCATAGCTGTTCCATTCGTCAGCAGTAAAGGAAATTTTTTCATCGCCGGGGCAAGGCATATTGGCGTTGCCTTCGGTTTCAAAGGTTTTAATTAGGCCATCAATGCTTTCGGCTTTATCGGTTTTGCGATTGTACCAGCTCTTGAAAAGTTGCAGAAAAATCCACTGCGTCCATTTGTAATAACCGGCATCGCTTGTTTTTACTTCCCGGCTCCAGTCGAAGCAAAAGCCGATATTATCCAGCTGGCGGCGGAAGTTGGCAATGTTTTGAGCGGTGCTATCGGCCGGGTGTACACCATGTTCGATAGCGTATTGCTCGGCGGGCAATCCAAAAGCATCGTAACCCATTGGGTGCAGCACGTTATAGCCTTTCAATCTTTTGTAGCGGCTGTAAATATCGCTGGCAATATAGCCCAGCGGGTGGCCCACATGTAGGCCCGCACCACTTGGGTAGGGGAACATATCCAGCACATAATACTTCGGTTTACCACTGGTGTTGCTCACCTTATATACTTCGGCATCATTCCATTGCTGCTGCCATTTCTTCTCTATTTCTCTGAAATTGTATTCCATAAAAAACGCTCACCACTGGCCTGGCCTCACCCTCCGGCTCCCTCTCCAACGGAGAGGAAGTGCCTCTGTGGAATTTTGTTGACAAGTATTATCAGCGGGAGGTCGCTGTTTGATTTCCCTGCTATTTTGTAGCTGCCATCTGTTGTGGAAAGCAGGCCAGTTTTACACGATAGCTGTTTTTAGCAAAATAGTTACACTAAAAACCGAAACGCTGCCGTTAGTTGCAGGGGCGGCAAAAGTAATTGATTCAGCTACATTTGCCCGCCGCTAAAAGCTTTCAGCGGTTTATTCACTTTTTGAAAACAGAAAGAGTATGGCACAAAAAGGTAAATTTTCTTCTAAACGCTCCAAGCCATCTTATTTTATGACGGTGTTTGGCGTGTCCTTGGTGTTGTTTTTATTAGGCCTGTTGGGCTGGATTGCCATTAATGGGCGCAAACTGGAAATGTATTTTCGGGAGAGCGTAGAGATGCGGATTCTACTGCGGGAAAATACGCAGGACAAAGACCGGCAGGCGCTACAGGCTTCCTTACAGGCACAACCCTATACTAAAACGCTGAAGTACACCGACAAGGAAACGGCGAAGGCTGAATGGCTGAAAAGCGGCGGCGAAGACTTTACGCAGTTCCTCGACAATAATATCTTACCCACCAGCTTCGACCTGACGCTGAAAAGTGAGTTTGTACAGGCCGATAGTATGCAGGCCATCCAGAAAAGTATATTGACCAATACCATTGTGGAAGATGTGAGTTACCCTACGGCGGTGGTAAGCCAGCTCAATAAAAACGTTCGGAAAGTAAGCCTGGGCATTGGGCTGATTGCTCTTTTGCTGGGCGTTATTGTTATTGTGCTTATTGACAATACCATCCGTCTGGCTATGTTTAGCAACCGGTTCATCATCAAAACCATGCAGATGGTAGGTGCTACCCGTTGGTTCATCAGTCGGCCGCTGGATATTCGGGCTATTATCAATGGTGCGGTGGCTGCGGCCATTGCAATTGGCGGATTAGTACTGCTAATATGGGGTGCCGAAAGTTGGGAACCCACTTTAAAAACCTTGCACGATAACCGGCTATTAATACTTCTTTTTACAGTAATGCTGGTAGTTGGCATAGCCATTACGCTCATTAGTACGCACCGCAGCGTGGTAAAATACCTGAAACTGAAGCTGGATGAACTGTATTAGTGAGTTCGCCTGTTCAAAAGCTTTAAGCCACAAAATGTTATGGTTCTTAAGCAAGTGAACAGATAAACAGGTAACCGTGGTCAACCAAATTTTTAACCGCTTTTCTAACAAGTGTATCGGTGAACAGGTGAACGAGTAAACATCTGAACGATTATCTTGCACCTTTCAATTTAGATATTATGGCACAACCGCCCCGTCCGGCAACTAGCACCACAGCTATACCAAAAGCTACTGCTCCTAAAAAAACTTTTGTTGTTGTAAACGATACGCCACTGTTTGGCAAAATGAATATCTGGCTAATGATTGCCGGAGGTATCATTATCATTCTGGGAATGATCATTATGGCGGGGGGGCGCAGCAGCGATCCTAAAGTGTTTGCTTACGACGAAGTATATAGCAAAACCCGCATTACGGTTGCACCTATCCTTATCATCATTGGTATTTTAGTAGAAATTGTAGCCATCTTTTTCCAGGGCCGCAAGGTGGAAGAAGAAAAAATAGCTACCATATAAGTATAAAAATCTCTTTTAAAAGCGCTGTGTTTCAAC
>CAXTDG010000451.1:0-4503 GCA_964242675.1 uncultured Chitinophagaceae bacterium | reverse complement strand
TATCCATGTTTTTCCACTATCAATACTTTTCATTAATGCATTTTGGCTAGTGCACAAACCAACAGCAGGATTAATAAAGAAGACGTCAATTCGTGAACCAACTGTAGCTAATTGCCAGTTGGTACCGCCATCGTTTGTTCGCATCACACCTCCATCAGCAGCCATGAAACCGTACTGATTGTCTAAAAACTGAATATTGATAAAAGAATTTCCTACAGAAGTTGCTATAGGCTGCCAGTTAATACCACCATCTATTGTTTTAAACAAAGCTTTTGAGTATCCACAAGCAAATCCGGTAGTAGCATTGGTAAAAAATACGTCTGCAAGCGTTCTGCCTGATGAATCAATTTTTTTTACCTGCCAGCCAGCGATTAATGTATCTACCGCCGGAGGTATTACAGGATCAGGAGGTGGGGCAGGATTACCATCATTTTTCGAACAAGAAACAAATAGAAAAGAAACCAGAGTAAGAAGAAATATAAAACGCATAAAAGGAATCGGTTATGTAGCGAAGTAAAAGCGTTTTCTTTTCAAATGAACTTTTAACACCGTTTTCCTTTTCTCAGTTAATCATACCTACCGTTCTAAACGTATAATTGCGGTATGACGGCAGGTAGTTCTTCCAACCAGTTACCAGCTTCGGTTTCTGAAGGTTTTTTATTGATGAATCGCATTCATTTTTTTAAGAAAAGGATATGGATAGTATTGTTATTTATTCTTCCAATTTTTTCCTTTTCGCAAAAAGAAATAGTACCCGGCTGGCATTTGCTCGATGCAAAAAAAGACGGCTATCATGGTATCAGTTTGCCGGAGGCAAAGCAGTTGCTCCAAGGCCGTACTGCCAAACCAGTCATTGTTGCCGTAATGGACGGTGGCATAGATACCGCTCACCAATCACTGCGGCCGGTGCTGTGGACCAACACCAAAGAAATAGCTGGCAATGGAAAGGATGATGATGGCAATGGCTACATCGATGACATCCACGGCTGGAACTTTTTGGGCAATGCAGCCGGGCAAAATGTAGACAAGGAATCACAAGAAGCAGTACGTATTTACCATAAATACAAAGCTCAGTTTTTAGGTAAAACTTTCGATTCGGCACAGGCTGATGCACAAACAATAGCAACTTACAACTTGTGGAAACGAAGCAATAGCTTATTAGAGGTTAAGCCTGAAGAAAGGCAGGCACTGGCGATGATTCAGTTGTATATAAAAGCCAACCGCTACTATGATAGCTTGCTGCAAGAAGAGTGGGGAAGAAAGGAATACACCACAGATGAACTGGATGCATTTGTGCCCACAACTGCCTTAACTAAAAAAGCAAAGATTGGCTATATCCGTTTTACAGAGTTGCTGGAAATGGATGCAGACAAAACCAACCGGCAGATTTTTAACGACCTTGACGAATACATTCAGCAGCAAAAAGAATTGCAAAATGGCAAAGAAGCACAACCTTTTAACTACCGTGATAGTGTAACACATGATAATGAAGATGACCTGGCCAATACGCATTATGGCAATGCCGACGTAATGGGTGCTACCTCGCTGCATGGCACACATGTAAGCGGCATCATCGCCGGGCTGCCAGATAGTGCTTTTACGGGTGGCGTTTGCCCGCAGGCTCGCATTATGATGGTGCGTTGCATACCCAACGGCGATGAACATGATAAGGATGTAGCCCTCGGCATTCGCTATGCGGTTGATAATGGCGCCTCTATCATCAACATGAGTTTTGGCAAAGGCCTTTCGCCGCACAAACAGTGGGTAGATGATGCCCTGAAATACGCTGCCAGCCACGATGTGCTGGTAGTGCATGCCAGTGGAAACGATGGACAGAATACAGATACCGACCCTGATTATCCATCTTCTATCTTCAACGATAAAACGGAAGCTACTACCATGGTTGGTGTAGGTGCTAGTGGCGATAGCAGCCTGAGTGGTGGAATTTTAGCTTCGTTTACTAACTATGGCCCTAAAACGGTAGACTTGCTGGCACCTGGTGTAAAAATTTATAGCTGCATGCCTGGCAATCAGTACGGCAATGAGCAGGGTACCAGCATGGCCAGCCCGGTAGTAGCAGGCATTGCTGCATTGCTACGCAGTTATTTTCCAAAACTTACAGCACTACAGGTAAAATCCATCATCGAGCAATCAGCTGATCGCAGCATGGCCACAAAGCGTTTCCGTAAGCCTGCAGGTGAGAAAAAGGAAACCGTTACGCTGAAAGAAATTTGCAAAACAGGTGGTATTGCCAACGCTTACAAGGCAGTGCAATTAGCTTTAGAAATGGAAAAGTAGCGTTGTGGATTTCTTAAAACGCTAAGTTTTCTTAAACCCGGTTGTATTGCCCTTGCAAAACAATATTTTTGCCGCCATGCAATTGTTAGAGGGTAAGGTAGCATCGGCTGCCATTAAGCAACAGGTAAAGGAACAAATAGACCAACGGAAAAAAGAAGGTAAGAAAATACCACACTTAGCAGCTATACTGGTGGGCAGCGATGGGGCCAGCGAAACATACGTGGCCAGTAAAGTAAAAACCTGTGCTGACCTGGGTTTTGAATCAACCCTCTTGCGGTTTGATGAAAATACCACGCAGCATGAATTGCTACTAAAAATTCAGCAGCTAAATGAAGATGATGCAATAGACGGCATTTTGGTACAGCTACCACTACCAGCTCATATTGCCACCGAACTAGTGATAGAAGCGGTGCATCCCGATAAAGATGTAGATGGTTTTCATCCGCAAAATGTTGGTAAGCTGGTTTCTGGCCTGCCTACTTTTATTTCGGCCACTCCTTACGGTATTATGTTGCTGATGGAGCATTACCAGATTTCAACCAGCGGCAAACATGCTGTGGTAGTAGGCCGTAGCAATATCGTTGGTCGACCTATGAGCATTTTAATGAGCAGCAATTTGCCCATTGGCAACTGCACCACCACCATTTGCCACAAAGGAACCGTTGGCCTGGCTGACTATACACGACAGGCAGATATTTTGATAACAGCGGTGGGCAGACCGGGCCTTATAAAAGCGGATATGGTAAAAGAAGGGGTGGTGATTATTGATGTGGGTATCACCCGTGTAACAGATACTACTAATAGCCGTGGCTATGTGATAAAAGGCGATATCGATTTTGAAGACGTGGCTCCGAAAGCTTCCTTCATCACACCCGTACCCGGCGGTGTAGGGGTAATGACAATTGCAGGACTAATGAAAAATACACTGGAAGCCTGCATGCGTCGCAATGATAGTGCTGGGGAATAAGCAACAGGCAAAAGGCAATAACAAACAAAACAGCCTCTCCAGTGGTTGCATTAACTGGAAAATAAGAAATATTGGTACTGACAAAAGAAATACAAACACTTCGCCCCGGTTCGTGTCTTCACGAACTAGAAACGGCCTCTGCTACTTTACCGGTAATGGAAAGTTTCTACACTTTACAAGGTGAGGGCTACCATGCAGGTAAGGCTGCTTATTTCATTCGCCTCGGCGGATGCAATGTTGGCTGCGTATGGTGCGATGTAAAGGAAAGCTGGGATGCTGATACTCACCCACAGTTTACCATTGAAGAAATTATTGAACAAGCGAAAAAAGAAGGTAAACCACAGGTAGCAGACAATTGGCAAAAAGTGATAGGCAAAAATGATTTTAATAACCTGTCGTCCAATATTGTAGTAGTTACCGGTGGCGAACCGCTCATGCACAACCTGGATGAACTGACCGCAGCCTTGCACCAGGCTGGTTTTCAAACCAATATCGAAACTTCGGGCTCATCGCCACTGAGTGGCCAATGGGATTGGATTTGTCTATCGCCCAAAAAATTTAAAGCACCATTGCCTGAGGTTCTGCCGCAGGCAAATGAATTGAAAGTGGTTATTTTCAATAAAACCGACTTTGCCTGGGCCGAACAGCATGCTGCCAATACTAACCCCGGCTGCAAATTGTATCTACAAGCCGAGTGGAGCCGCCGCCAGCAAATGATGCCCCTGATTGTAGATTACATCAAAGCCAACCCGCAATGGCAGCTGAGTTTACAAGTACACAAGTATATTGATGTACCATAAAAGTCCGAAAGTCATGAAGTCCGTAAGTCTGAAAGAAAATTCAAACAGTTTGAATCATTCACGATTGACGATTCACGCCTCACGATTATTGATCATTCACCATTGACTATTACCATGACGGATTTTGCCCACGATAAAATTGTACCCTATAAAGAAGTTGCTACCGGCAAAAAAGAGCAGGTGGCAGAAATGTTCAATCGCATTGCCTTTCGGTACGACTTTGTAAACCGCTTCTTGAGTGCTGGAATTGATGTTGGCTGGCGCAAAAAAGCCATTAGCCAATTAAGTAAGTTGGCCCCCAAAACTATTTTGGACGTAGCCACCGGTACAGCCGATATGCCCTTGCTGCTAAATAAAATGCTGAACCCGCAGTATATTACCGGCATCGACATTAGCGAAGGCATGTTGGAGTTAGGCCGAAAGAAGATAGCAGTACAA